>NZ_JASJVI010000050.1:0-27428 GCF_035019865.1 Cryobacterium sp. 10I5 | reverse complement strand
CTTTTGGCCCTTAAACCGCGGGTTTAAGGGCCAAAAGTGTACTCTCGCGGCACTCTGCCGGCACCATACCGGCACTCTTGCGACCCCTCGCGGGCGGGCGCCGGCGCGAGGGTCCTGGCGCGGTGCGGGGCGGTGCGGGCTAGGAGACCTGGATCTGGATCGGCGCGGTGTCGGGGATCGGGCCGGCGTCGCGGCCGCGCAGGTCGGGGTGCCAGCGGCGTCCGAGCGCAGGAATCAGGGTGCCGAGCGCCGCGAAACCGGCGGCGACGAGGATGGCCGAACCGGCGCCGTTGTGGTCGATCATGAAGCCGGCCGTCGCCGACCCGAGCGCCGCGCCCATCAGCTGGCCGGTACCGACCCAGCCGTACGCCTCGGCGGTGTCACTGAACTTGACGCTCGCGGAGACGATCCCGAACAGCACGGCGAAGGCCGGCGCGATGCCGATGCCCGCGAGGAGCAGGGTGGCGGCGAGCCACCAGAAGCTGAGTCCCAGGGTCGCGAGGGACAGGCCGATCGTGACGATCAGCATCCGCCCGGCGAGGGCCCACGGACCGATCGGCGCGTGGCCGAGCGCGAGGCCGCCCACGAGCGAGCCGATCGCGAAGATGCCGAGCACCCAGCCGGAGTCCGCGCTGCCGTGGCCGAATGCCGCGACGACGCCGGCCTCGACGGCGGAGCACGCCGCGACGAGCATGAAGCCGACGACGGTGCTGAGGAGCACCGGGGGACGCTTGAGCACGGCGCCGAGCTTGCGGCGGCTGCGCGGGATCCGCACCCGGCCGACCTCCGGCAGCACGACGAACCAGATGCCGCCGCCGACCAGGAACGCGGCGGCGAGCAGGATGCCCGCGACGGAGCTGATCTGGATCGCGACGAACGTGGCGATGACCGGTCCGAGCACCCAGATGATCTCCTGGGCGGATGCGTCGAGCGAGAACAGGGGGGTGAGCTGGCGGGAGTTGACGATCTTCGGGTAGATCGTGCGCACGGCCGGCTGGATCGGCGGTGTCGTCAACCCCGCGACGAGGCCGATCACCATCAGGCCCCAGATCGGCAGGACCAGCAGCGCCATCACGACGATGGCGCTCGCGCAGATCGCGATCGTGGCGATGATGACCGGGCGCATGCCCCACCGGCCCATGAGGCGGCTCGTGAGGGGACCTGCGATCGCCTGGCCGATGCTCATCGCACCGAGCACGAGGCCGGCGGAGCCGTAGGAGTCGTAGACGCGCTCGATGTGGATCAGGAACGCGAGCGAGAGCATCCCGAACGGGAAGCGGGCGGTCAGCTGCGCGGCGATCAGACGGGCAACCCCGGGCGTCTTCAGGAGGGTCCAGTAGCTGCTCACTCGTTCAAGTCTACGGGCGAGGCCCGGTGCGGGACGAGTCGGGCCGCCGCCACGCAATCCGTCGCCACCCCGCGCCGAATTGCATCGCGCGCGCGGCCGTTTTCGCAACGAACGTGTACGGGACGCAATTCCGTGCCGACGACGGTGCCGCGGGGCGAGTCCCGGGCGGTGAGTGGCCCGCACCCTGGCCGAGGGCGTCGGCGGATGCGGGTGCCCGTGCCGCGCACACCCGGTACCGTGGTTTCGTGAACACTTTGATCTCCGCCGAAGACCTGGCCAGCCTGCTCGAGACGCGTGACGACATCCGTGTGCTCGACGTCCGGTGGGCGCTCCTCGGGCCGAGCGGACGCGACGAATACGCCGCCGGACACCTGCCGGGCGCGGTCTACGTCGACCTCGAGACCGAGCTCGCCCGGCCAGGGGCGCCCGAGGACGGGCGGCACCCGCTCCCCGCGATCGAGGACCTGCAGGCGGCCGTGCGTCGCTGGGGAATCCACGACGACGACACCGTGGTGGTCTACGACGACCTGAGCCTGATGTCCGCGGCGCGGGCGTGGTGGCTGTTGCGGCACGCCGGGCACCGGAATGTGCTCCTGCTCGACGGTGCGCTCGCCGCCTGGCGCAGGGCGGGCTTGCCGCTCGTCGCGGGGGAGCAGCCTGACCCGCCGATCGGCACCGCACACCTCAGCTACGGTTCGCTCGGCACGATCGACGCCGACACCGCCGCTGCCATCGCGCACACCGGCATCCTCCTCGACGCGCGTGCCGGCGCCCGCTACCGGGGAGAGACGGAGCCGGTCGACCCGCGCGCCGGCCACATCCCCGGCGCGGTGAGCGCCCCGACCGCGGATACCCTCGCCGACGACGGCCGCTTCCTGCCCGCCGACCAGCTCCGCGCGCAGTTCGAGTCCCTCGGCGTGCGGCCGATGCGACCGATCGGGGTCTACTGCGGATCGGGCGTCACCGCCGCCCACGAGATCGCCGCGCTCACGATCGCCGGGTTCGTCCCCTACCTGTATCCCGGATCCTGGTCGCAGTGGTCCAACCTCCCGGACCGTCCCGTGGAAACCGGGGACGGCCCGCGCGGCGGGTCCGGTGGGTCCGCAGGGTTCACCGGGGCCAGCGTCGGGCTGTAGCCGGCCGAGCCGGCTCGCGGCGGCATCCGCTCGTCGTCGTGACCGGTGTGCTCACACCGAATTCACACGGCACGCGGAGCCCGGGGATGCAATACTTAGGTAATGCTTACCTTACCCAGCACCGAGGTGACCGGCGAGGACCTGCTCCCTGACGCCCGCCCCGGCTACCGGCCCTACCGGGCGACGGTCGCGGGTATCCGGCGCCTGAGCCCGCATTTCGTGCGGGTGACCTTCACCGGCCCCGAATTCGAGCACTTCGGCACGGCCGGACTCGACCAGCGGATCAAGCTCGTCCTGCCGATCCCCGGCGTCGGCCTGGCCGATTTCGGCGCGGACGAGCAGCATGACCCTGCCTCGACCGGAACGGGCTGGTACGACCGCTGGCGGGCCCTTCCCGAGGCGGAGCGCAACCCGTTCCGCAGCTACACCGTGCGCTCGGTGCGCCCGCACCTCCGCGAACTCGACGTCGACTTCGTCTCCCACGGTCCGGCGGATGCCGCCGGTTCCGGCGCCGGCGCGGCCTCGCGCTGGCTCGCCGCGGCCCAGGTCGGCGAGCACGTCGTCATCGTCGGACCGGACTCGCGCAGCCGCGACGCGGGACTCGGCCTCGACTGGCGCCCCGGCGACGCCACCTACCTGCTCCTCGCCGGCGACGAGACCGCGGTCCCCGCGATCTGCGGCATTCTCGACACCCTTCAGCCCGGGCGCACGGCGCACGCCTTCCTCGAGGTGCCGGATGCCGCGGACCAGCTCGACGTCCGGGTCCCGGACGGGTGTTCGGTCACCTGGCTTCCGCGCGGTGCCGCCCCGCACGGCGAACGCCTCGACGCCGCCGTGCGCACCTGGGTCGCCGGTCACCGGGGACCAGAGGTCCCGATCGGGGCCGGCGTGAACGCCGCAGAGCTCGAGATCGACGTCGACCGCGACACCCTGTGGGACACCCCGGACACACCCCCGGGCGCCGGCTTCTACGCCTGGCTCGCCGGCGAGGCCGGCGCGATCAAGCGCCTCCGACGGTTCCTCGTGAGCGAGACCGGCGTCGACCGCCGCCGCGTCTCCTTCATGGGCTACTGGCGCCTCGGCAAAGCCGAGCCCCAGTGAGCCGTCTGGCACACCCCTCCGAGCTCCCGGCCGCGAACAGCCCGGCCCTGAACCGCCCTGCCCCGAACCAATTCGACGGAGTTTTTGCCCAAAACACACCGGAGAGTGCTCTTTCGGGCCCGAAACCCGAAAAACTCCGTCGAATCGGTTCGGGTCGGCGGTCGGCGGCGGGGCTCCTCGCCGCGGCCGTGCTCCTCGCCCTCGTGATCATCGCCTCCCTCGTGGTCGGCGCGCGGGACGTGTCATTCGGCACCGTCCTCGACGCCCTGTTCCGGCCGGATCCCGCCGTGACCGACCAGCTGGTTGTGCTCGACCTGCGCATCCCGCGCACGGTCGTCGGCCTGCTCGCGGGCCTCGCTCTCGGTCTCGCCGGCGCGCTCATGCAGGGCGTCACCCGCAATCCCCTCGCCGACCCCGGCCTGCTCGGCGTCAACGCGGGCGCCTCCCTCTTCGTCGTCGGCGGGATCGCCCTGTTCGGGGTCACGAGCGCGCTCGGCTACGTGTGGTTCGCCTTCGTCGGGGCCGCGGTCGCGGCATCCGTCGTCTACGTCATCGGTTCGCTCGGACGCGGGGGAGCGACGCCCGTCAAGCTCACCCTCGCCGGCACCGCGCTCACCGCGGCGCTCACCTCGCTGATCACCATCGTGCTGCTCAGCGACCCGGCGACCTTCGATCGCTACCGGTTCTGGTCGGCGGGCTCCCTCTCCGCCCGCGGCCTCGACACGGCACTGCAGCTCGCGCCGTTCATCCTCGTCGGAGCCGTGCTGGCGGCAACGGCCGGGCGGATGCTCAACGCGCTCGCCCTCGGAGACGACCTCGCCCGCGGCCTCGGCCAGAACGTCGTGGCCGCACGGATCGTCTGCTTCGTGGCCGTCGTGCTGCTCTGCGGCTCGGCGACAGCGCTCGCCGGCCCGATCGTCTTCGTCGGCCTCGCGGTGCCGCACCTCGCCCGCTGGTTCGCCGGCCCCGACTACCGCTGGACCCTCGCCCTCTCCGCGCTGCTCGGCCCGGCCCTGCTCCTGCTCGCCGACGTGATCGGCCGCGTGATCGCCCGCCCCGGCGAGGTCGAGGCCGGCCTCGTCGTCGCGTTCCTCGGCGCCCCCGTGCTGATCGCGCTCGTGCGCGGCACCAAGGCGGTCGGACTGTGACCCCGCGCACACCCCACGCTGCACCGGCCGGCCTCGCCGAGGGTCGCCGTTCCCGCCCGGAATCCCCGGTGCACCGGGTCGTCCCGGCAGAAGCGGCGACTCTCGCGGTGGCGCGGGGCGCGCGACGCCGCCGGGAGCGTCGGATCGCGATCGTCCTCGCCGCCGCGCTGCTCGTCGTCGCCGCGCTGAGCCTCTCCGTCGGCTCCTATTCCGTCGCGGTGCCCGACCTGCTCCGCACCCTCGCCGGCCAGGGCACGGGAGCCGAGAACTTCATCGTGCTGACCCTGCGCCTGCCCCGGCTCGTGCTCGCGCTCCTGACCGGCATCGCCTTCGCGCTCTCGGGCGCCCTGTTCCAGACTGTGCTGCGCAATCCGCTCGCGAGCCCCGACATCGTCGGCGTCACCGGCGGGGCGAGCGCCGCCGCGGTGCTCGGGATGCTCGTGCTCGGCTTCGGCAGCCTGGCCACCGCCTTCGCGGCCTTCGGCGGTGCGATCCTCGTCGCGACCATCATCTACCTGCTCGCCTGGCGCGGCCGTGGCGGAGGTACGAGCGGCGTCGCCGGCTACCGCTTCGTGCTGATCGGCGTCGGCGTCGCGTTCATGGTGCAGGGCCTGCTCGGCTACCTGCTCAGCCGTGCCGAGCTTCGCGACGCCCAGGACACCCTCACCTGGCTCGTCGGCAGCGTGAGCGGTGCCGCGTGGCCAGAGATCGCCGTCGTCGCGATCGGGCTCGCCGTGCTCCTGCCCATCGTGCGGATGCTCGCGCCGCGTCTCCGCGCGCTGCAACTCGGCGACGACCTGGCTACGAGCCTCGGGGTCGGCGCCGAGCGCAACCGGCTCGGACTCCTCGCCGTCGCCGTCGCCCTCGCCGCGCTCGCGACGGCCATGGTCGGCCCGCTCGCGTTCGTCGCGTTCGTGTCCGCGCCGATCGCCCGACGCCTCGTCGGCACCGGCGGGCTCGGCCTCGTGCCGTCGGCCCTGGTCGGCGCCCTGATCGTCAGTGGCGCCGACTTCGCCGCCCAGCACCTGCTCCCGGGCGGACTCCAGCTCCCGGCCGGGGTCGTCACCGGCGCCATCGGGGCACCCTACCTGCTCTGGCTGCTCGCGACCGGAGCCGCGGGCGGCAGCGGCAGCTCGCGCGACAGCACCGAAGGAACCCGATGACCCAGCCAGAACCGCACACTCCCGACCCGCGGCCTAACCGATTCGACGGAGTTTTTCGGCTTTTTGGCCCGAAACGGCCCTCTCACGGACGTTTCGGGCAAAAACTCCGTCGAATTGGTTCAGGGCCGGAAGCTCGGACGGACGCAGCATCCGTCGACCCAGTTGACCGCGCCGACCGCACGCACCATGAGCTGCGCACCGTCGCCCTCGGCCTCGGCTACGACGGCGTCCCGATCGTCACCGACCTCGACCTCGAGATCGCCGTCGGACGCATCACGGTCATCGTCGGCGCGAACGCCTCGGGCAAGTCCACGCTCCTCCGCGGACTCGCCCGCCTGCTCGCCCCGCAGTCCGGCGTGGTCCTCCTCGACGGCATCGACATCACGAAGATTCCGGGCAAGCGGGTCGCGACCGCGCTCGGCCTCCTGCCGCAACAGCCGCTCGCGCCGGAGGGCATCACCGTCGGCGAACTCGTCGGTCGCGGCCGGCATCCGCACCAGGGCTGGTTCCGCGGCACCACGGCCGCGGACGACGCCATCGTCGCCGACGCCCTCGTGCGCACCGGAACCCTGGACCTCGCCGCGCGCCGGCTCGAGGAGCTCTCCGGCGGCCAGCGCCAGCGGGTCTGGATCGCGATGGCCCTCGCCCAGGACACCGACATCCTGTTGCTCGACGAACCGACGAGCTTCCTCGACGTCGCCCACCAGATCGAGGTCCTCGACCTTCTCCTCGAACTCAACCGCACGCGGGGCACCACGATCGTGATGGTCCTCCACGACCTCAACCTCGCGGCCCGGTACGCCGACGAGATGCTCGTGATGCGCTCAGGCGGCATCATCGCCGCCGGGCCGCCCGCGAAGACCCTGACCGTCGACGTCGTCCGCTCCGCCTTCGGGCTCGACGCCCTCGTCATCCCAGACCCCGTCTGCGGTTCACCGCTCGTCGTGCCGATCGGAAGATTCCATCCTGCACCGACCCCGGCATCCGCTATATTAGGTAAGGCTAACCTAAGCTAGTTGAAGTGAGCCAGACCGAACCGCGTCACACAGCACCTCATCGACAACTGAGAAACCGGAGTTTCCCGTGCACCGTCCCCCCATCCGCGCGCTCGTCGCCGTGGCCGCCCTCGTCGCCCTGACCCTGACCGGCTGTTCCGCGCCCGCGCCCCAGGCGACGGATGCCGCGGCGGGCGACTCCGCCGCCGCATCGTTCCCCGTCACGATCGAGAACGCCTTCGGGTCCACCGTGATCCCGAAGCAACCGACCCGGGTCGTGACCTGGGGCTGGGGGAGTGCGGACGATGCGATCGCCCTCGGCGTCATTCCCGTCGCGATGCCGTTCCAGGCCTACGCGGGTGACAAGCAGGGGGTGCTGCCCTGGATCTCCGAAGCGCTCACGAAGACCGGAACGCCCACGCCGACCGTGCTGCCGGACTCCACTGAGCCGCCGTACGAGGACATCGCCAAGGCCGCACCCGACGTGATCCTCGCCGCGTATTCCGGCATCACCGCCGAGCAGTACGCGCTGCTCAGCAAGATCGCCCCCGTGGTCGGCTACCCCGACCAGCCCTGGGCGACCGATTGGCGCGAGCTCATCACGATCACCGGAACCGCGCTCGGCAAGACCGCCGAAGCGACCACCCTTCTCGCAGACATCGACGGGAAGATCGCCGCGGCCGCGGCTGCCCACCCCGAGTTCACGGGAAAGTCGATCGCCCTCACGAGTGACAGCGGCGGAACGTTCTACGTCTACAAGAAGGAAGACCCCCGGGTCGCCTTCACCCTCGACCTCGGCTTCGTGAACGCACCCGCCGTCGACGCCCTCGCGACCGACGAGGCGAGCTTCTACTACACGCTCAGCCACGAACAGCTCGACAAGCTCACGAGCGACGTGCTCGTGAACTTCGGGACGACGCAGGAGGAATCGGATGCGTTCCTCTCCGCCGGCTATGCCCGGGCCATGCCGCAGGTGCAGCGCGGCTCTGTCGCGTCCCCGGTCGGCGCGGCATTCATCTCGTCCGTCTCCCCGCCGACGGGCCTCTCGCTGACCTGGGGCCTCGACGATTACGTGACCATGCTCTCGACCGCGGCCAAGGCCGTCGAATAACGTCCGTCGCCCCGCTGAGTTGCGGCCCCTCGTCGACACGGCGAGGGGCCGCAACTCGGTGCTGGGTCCGTCAGCGAGGGCGCGATCGCGCCCGGCGAAATCTGCCCGAAACACGCCAACGGCCATACTTGATTGAGACACGTCCCCCTCACGCTCGCTTTAGCTAGTCCAAAACGTGACCTGCGCACAGAATCCGCGTGGGCATCCTGTTATATGCTCACCTCTGTCGCTCACCGTTTACGGACTCAATGACGAACCCCTGACACCGACAAACAAAGAAGGTTCCGCATATGCGCGCTCGATACCTACTCCCCGCCGTCGCCGCCGCGGCCGCACTGATGCTCACCGGCTGCGTCGACAACTCGACGCCTACCACCGGCTCGACCAGCAGCGCCTCGGCCGCAGCGATCACCAAGGACGACGCGGCCGCCGCACTCGTTCCCGCCAAGATCGCCTCCTCCGGCAAGCTCATCGTCGGCAGCGACCCGACATACGCCCCGAACGAGTTCAAGGACGAAGCAGGCAAGCCGATCGGCTGGGGAATCGAGATTGCGAGCGCGATCGCGACCAAGCTCGGGCTGACGGCCGAATTCCAGGTCGCCAAGTTCGACAACATCATCCCCTCCGTCGCCGGCGGCAAGGCCGACATGGGCGAGTCCTCGTTCACGGACACCGCCGAGCGCGAGAAGCAGGTCGACTTCGTCAACTACTACACCGCCGGCATCCAGTGGGCCTCGGCCAAGGACAAGACCGTCGACCCGGACAACGCCTGCGGCATGAAGGTCGCCGTGCAGGCTACGACGTATGAAGACACCGACGAGGTTCCCGCCAAGAGCGACGCGTGTGTCGCGGCGGGCAAGCCGGCGATCGACAAACTCAAGTTCGACACCCAGGATGCCGCTACAAACGCGGTCGTGCTCGGCCAGGCCGACGCGCTCAGCGCCGACTCTCCCGTCACCCTCTACGCGATCGCCCAGACCAAGGGCAAGCTGCAGCTCGCGGGCAAGACCTTCGACGTCGCACCGTACGGCATGGTCGTCGCCAAGGGCTCCGACCTCGGCAAGGCCGTCCAGGCCGCGCTGCAGTCCATGGTCGATGACGGCAGCTACAAGGCCATCCTCGACACGTGGGGAGTCGCCGACGGCGGCATCGACAAGATCACGATCAACGCAGCCGCGAACGGCTAGCCGATGAGCACGCCGAATCTGAACGGCCGGGGGGCGCGGCTCGCCTCGTCCCCGGCCGATCCGGCCGCCCCGGTTCCGATCAAGGCCATCCGGCTGCGTCACCCGTGGCGGATGGTCTTCGCGATCATCCTGATCGTGGTGTTCGCCCTCGCCATCGTGGACGCGGCCTTCCGCCCCGCGTACGACTGGCCCACGGTCGCGAAGTACCTCTTCGACCGGCGCATCTCCCAGGCCGCGCTCGTGACCCTCGAACTCACCGTCTACTCGATGGTGATCGCGATCGTCCTCGGCGTGATCCTCGCGGTGATGCGGCTGTCGCCCAACCCGGTCGTGAAGAGCCTCGCGTGGTTCTATCTCTGGGTCTTCCGCGGCACTCCGGTCTACGTGCAGCTGACCATCTGGGGCCTGATCTCGCTGATCTACTCGAGCATCGACATCGGGATCCCGTTCATGCACCCGTGGGTGTCGTTCGAGACGAACGCCGCGCTCAGCACATTCGCCCTCGCGGTCATCGGCCTCTCGCTCAACGAAGCCGCGTACATGGCCGAGATCGTCCGCGCCGGACTCCTCGCCGTCGACCGCGGCCAGGAAGAGGCCGCGACGGCGCTCGGCATGAGCTGGTCGCAGACGATGACCCGGGTCATCCTGCCGCAGTCGATGCGGGTGATCATCCCGCCGACCGGCAACGAGGTCATCTCGATGCTCAAGACGACCTCGCTCGTCACGGCGGTGCCGTTCAGCTTCGACCTGTTCGCCCGCTCCCGGGACATCTCCGCCGAGACCTTCAATCCGATCCCGCTGCTCATCGTCGCGTCGATCTGGTACCTGTTCTTCACCTCGATCCTGATGGTGGGCCAGTACTTCCTCGAGAAGCGATTCGCCCGCGGCATCGGTGACCGTCAGCCGGACAAGAAGGGCGGCGGTTCCAACCCCGACCCGACCACGGGTGTCACGATCGTGCCCGGCTCCGAGCAGGCGCCGGCGACCCGCACGACCCGAGAACCCGGAACCGGCCAGGGAGGCCCCTCGTGAGCGACATGACCACGCCGGGCGCGGCATCCGCTGACCGCGGTTACGTGCCCATGGTGCTCGCCGAACAGGTCTCGAAGAGCTTCGGCTCGCACGAGGTGCTCAAGAGCATCTCCCTCGAGGTCAAACGCGGCGAGGTGATGTGCCTCGTCGGGCCGAGCGGGTCGGGCAAGTCCACGTTCCTGCGCTGCATCAACCACCTCGAGGTGCTCTCCGCCGGGCGGCTGAGTGTCGACGGCGAGCTGATCGGCTACCGCGAGACCAACGGCAAGCTCTACGAGATGGCGCCCAAGGAAGCGGCGAAGCAGCGCAGGGACATCGGCATGGTGTTCCAGCGCTTCAACCTGTTCCCGCACATGACCGCGCTTCAGAACGTGATGGAGGCCCCGCAGCGGGTCAAGGGACTACCCAAGGCGCAGGCCGAGCGCACCGCGCGCGACCTGCTCGCCCGGGTGGGACTCGCCGAACGCGCGGACTATTACCCCGCGCACCTGTCCGGCGGCCAGCAGCAGCGGGTCGCGATCGCCCGTGCCCTTGCGATGGAGCCCAAGCTGATGCTCTTCGACGAGCCCACGAGCGCGCTCGACCCCGAACTCGTCGGAGAAGTGCTCGACGTGATGAAGGGCCTCGCCAAGGAGGGCATGACCATGATCGTGGTCACCCACGAGATGGGCTTCGCCCGCGAGGTCGGGGACTCGCTCGTGTTCATGGACGGCGGCGTCGTCGTCGAGTCCGGAGACCCCGAGCTCGTGCTCAGCAACCCGCAGCACCGCCGCACCCAGGCATTCCTGTCGAAGGTGCTGTAACCACCAGCTGACCCCGGCGGATGTCGGGGTCAGCTGGTCAGGACCTTGTGGATCCGCTGCAGCGACACCGACTCCGCGGCCTTGAGCTCCTGCGCGAACAGGCTGATCCGCAGTTCCTCGATCATCCAGCGTGCGCGCACGAGGTTCGCCGCCATGCCGGGGGCCAGCGGAATCCGGCCGCCTGCTGCTTCGTAGCGGGCCGTAGCCGACTGGCTTTCGTTCATCCAGACCCGGTCGCGGCTGGGGTTGTCGCCGAGTTTCACGATCCGTGAGCTGATGCCGCCGAGGTAGCGGGGCAGGTGGCGCAACTGGGCGAGGCCCGTCGCACTCACGAAGCCGGGGTAGATCAGCCCGGCCAGTTGGGCGCGGGCATCCGTCAGCGCGGGCAGCAACGCCATGCTCGTCGAGGCCTTGAGCGCCTTGTCGGCCGCGCGCGACGCCGTGAGGATGCGGGCGACGAGCCCGACGGCCTCGAACATCGAGTCCATCAGCACCCCGGAGACCCGGTCCCGGATCGTGTCGAACTCGGCCTTCATGAAGACCTGCCCGGTCGGGTTCACCCGGAACAGCACCTCGTCGACGCACGCCGCGAGGCAGTCGTCGAACAGCGCCTGGGTGGTGCGGTACGGGCTCGTCGCGAGGCTGAGCTTCTCCGCCCCGGTCAGGTGCTGCTGTACATAGGCGACCGGCGACGGGGTGGCGAGCAGCAACAGCCGGCGCACTCCGCCGGGGAGCGTGCTCGCCTGCTCTGCGGCCGTGCTCATCATCCGGATCGCGACCGAGCTGCCCTCGTCGACGAGAGTCGGGTAGCCGCGAATGGTGTTGTCGCCCTGCTTGGTGTCGATGAACCGGGGAAGTTCGGCGAAATCCCAGGTCGTGAGCCCGCCGCGCTCGATCGCGTTGACGGGCGTGGCAGCGGATGCCGCGGCGACGCTCTCGCGGGCCCGGGAGCCGAGCCTGCGCTGCAGCTCGCCGAGGTCCTTGCCGGAGGCCATCGCCTGGCCGCGGTCGTCGACCACGCGGAACGTCATGCGGAGGTGGGCGGGGATCCGCGCGATCTCGAAGTCGCCCGCGTTCACCGGCACATAGGTGAGCCGCTGGATCAGGCCGGCGAGGATCTCGGTGAACGGGGTGGCCTCGGGTTCGAAGCCCGCGCCGGAGCCGGCGCCGAAGCCCGAGCCGAGTCGGGCGCCGATGCTCGTGCCGGCTGCGCCGGCGGTGTCGCTCGTGGTTCGGGCCTCTCCCGGCGCCGGCGGCAGCTCGGTGAGCAGCCGGGCCGCCCAGTCGGCAGCGGGCACGACGTTGCGGCGGATGCTCTTGGGCAGTGACTTGATCAGCGCGGTCACGAGGTCCGCGCGCAGGCCGGGCACCTGCCAGTCGAAGCCGGAGGGAGACAACCGGGCCAGGAGGGCGAGCGGGATCAGCACGGCGACACCATCGTCATCCGCCCCGGGCTCGAAGCGGTAACTCAGGTGGAAACGCTGGTCGCCCTGGTGCCAGGTCGGCGGGAACACGGCCTCGTCGATCTCCGGGGTGGCCTCATCGGGAACGAGCGCCTCCGCGGTCATCGTCAGCAGGTCGGGGGTCTCGGCGCGCGCCTTCCGCCACCAGGTCTCGAAGGTGCGGGTCGAGCAGACCTCGGCAGGGATGCGCCGCTGGTAGAACTCGAAGACGGCCTCGTCGTCGAAGAGGATGTCACGGCGCCGGGTGCGCTCCTCGAGCTCGGCGAGTTCCTTCCGCAGCTTCGTGTTGGCGCGGTCGAATGCGGTGACGCGCTGGTCGACGCGGTCGAGGTCCCACTCCCCGTCGACGAGGGCGTGCCGGATGAAGAGTTCGCGCGCGTAGGCCGGGTCGACCCGGGAGAACTGGATGCGGCGGCGCGGCACGATCGGCACCCCGTAGAGGGTGACCCGCTCGTAGGCGACGACGGAGCCTTGCTTCTTCTCCCAGTGCGGCTCGGAGAAGCTGCGCTTGCAGAGGTCGCCGGCGAGGGGTTCGGCCCAGGCCGGGTCGACGACGGCGTTCATCCGGGCGAAGAGCCGGCTGGTCTCCACGAGTTCCGCGCTCATCACGGCGTTCGGCTGTTTCTTGGCGAGCGACGAACCGGGGAAGATCACGAAGCGCTGCTGGCGGGCGCCGATGTAGTCCTTCTTGGCGACGTCCTTGAGGCCGATGTGCGAGAGCAGCCCGGCGAGCAGGGAGCGGTGGATGCCGTCGGGGTTCACGGCCGGGTCGCCGATGTGCAGGCCGAGTGGCTTGGCGAGCTGGCGGAGCTGCTTGTAGACGTCCTGCCACTCGCGCACCCGCAGGTAGTTCAGGAACTCGTTCTTGCAGAGCCGGCGGAAGGCGCTCGAGCCGAGTTCCTTCTGCTTCGTCTCGAGGTAGTTCCACAGGTTCAGCAGGCCGAGGAAGTCGCTCGTCGGGTCCGCGAACCGCGCGTGCTGCTGGTCGGCCTGCGCGCGCCGCTCGAGCGGCCGCTCCCGCGGGTCCTGGATGGTGAGGCCGGCGACGATCGCCATCACCTCGCGGCTGGTGCCCTGGGTCTTCGACTCGATGACCATCCGCCCGAACCGGGGATCGATCGGCAGCTTCGCGAGCTGCTGGCCGATCCGGGTGAGCTTGGACACCACGCCGCTCGCGTTGCTCACCCCACTGCCCGGCGCAACAGCGCCGAGCTCGGCGAGCAGGTCGAGGCCGTCCTTGATGCCGCGGGAATCGGGCGGGGTGAGGAACGGGAACGCGGCGATGTCGCCGAGGCCGAGGGAGATCATCTGCAGGATCACGGCGGCGAGGTTGGTGCGCAGCACCTCGGGCTCGGTGAACTCCGGGCGGCGACCGAAGTCCTCCTCCGAGTACAGCCGGATCGCGATGCCGTCGCTCGTGCGCCCGCTGCGGCCGGAGCGCTGGTTCGCGGAGGCCTGGCTGATCGCCTCGATCGGCAGCCGCTGCACCTTCGAGCGCACGCTGTACCGGCTGATCCTCGCGGTGCCGGCGTCGATGACATAGCGGATGCCCGGAACGGTCAGGCTCGTCTCGGCCACGTTCGTCGCGAGCACGATCCGGCGCCGCACCCCAGCGACCGTCGAGGGCTGGAAGACCTTGTGCTGGTCGGCGGACGAGAGCCGGCCATAGAGGGGCAGGACCTCGGTCGGGCTCGTGCGGTCGCCGCTCGCGAACTTGCCCTGCAGGGCATCCGCTGCGTCGCGGATCTCGGTCTCGCCGCTCAGGAAGACGAGCACGTCGCCGTTCGACTCCCGCTCGAGCTCGTCGAGCGCCGCCGAGATCCCCTCGATGTAGTCGCGGTCGACGGGCGGCGTCGCCGAGGCCTGGTCTTCGTCGTCGTCATCGGCCATCGCCTCGGCGACGAGCGGGCGGTAGCGGATCTCGACCGGGTAGGTGCGGCCGGAGACCTCGATGATCGGGGCGGGGGTGCCGTCGGCGGCCGCGAAGTGCTCGGCGAAACTCTGCGGGTCGATCGTCGCGGAGGTGATGATGACCTTGAGGTCGGGGCGCTGCGGCAGCAGTTGGCGCAGGTAGCCGAGCAGGAAGTCGATGTTGAGGCTGCGCTCGTGGGCCTCGTCGATGATGATCGTGTCGTACTTGCGCAGCATCCGGTCGCGGTGCATCTCGTTGAGCAGGATGCCGTCGGTCATGAGCTTGATCTTGGTTTCCGGACCGACCTGGTCGGTGAAGCGCACCTGGTAACCGACGACCTGGCCGACCTCCTGGCCGAGCTCCTCGGCGATGCGCTCGGCGATCGTGCGGGCGGCAAGCCTGCGCGGCTGGGTGTGGCCGATGCTCGTGCGCCCGAGTTCGAGGCAGATCTTGGGGATCTGAGTGGTCTTGCCGGAGCCGGTCGCGCCGGCGATGATGACGACCTGGTTGTCGCGGATGGCGCGCGCGATATCCTCACGGCGTTGGCTGACGGGGAGTTCGGGCGGGAAGGTGATGACAAGGGGAATCATGAGCATTCCATCGTAAGACTTCCGGGTGACCGGTGCGCGCGGGCGGGTCCTCCCGGCCTGGCGCTTTAACCGGAGACTGTTACGCTCAAACTATGGTAAACGGACAGGGACTCGGCGACCGGCACGCGGCCCTCGCCTCGGATGCGCGCCGCCGGGTGCTGGAGTTGATCGCGGGTGCCCGCGAGCCCGTCGACGCCGCCGCCGTCGCCGCGAACATCGGCCTGCACGTGACGACCGCGCGCTTCCATCTCGACCAGCTCGAGGGTGCCGGGCTGATCCGCCGTGCCGTCGACCGAACCGGGATCCGCGGGCGTCCGCGCATCCTCTTCACCGTGAATCCCGCGGTGCGCGAAGACGGCGTGCAGCGGCTGCTCAGCCATGCCCTCGTCGGCGCCCTCGCCGAGGACGACGACGGCGGCCGGGCACGGGCGATCCGCGCCGGCGAGCGCTGGTCGGCCGCCTTCGACCTCGAGGCGCGCGAGAGCGAACCCGGTACCGGTGCGGCGGGGGGAGCGAGCGACGTCGGGCCGCTCGTGCACATCCTCGACGGCCTCGGCTTCGACCCGGTCACGCAATCGCCTGAGGCGTCACCCGACCAGCCGGCGCCGTCGAGCGAGACGAATGCCCGCGACGGAATGGTCGTCGAGCTCCGGGCCTGCCCCTTCCTCGACGAAGCCAGGCACACGCCCGCTGTGGTGTGCTCGCTGCACCTCGGCCTGATCCGGGGCATCGCCCGCTCCGGCGGGCACGACCCGGACGACGTCGAGCTGCGCCCCTTCGTCCGCCCCGAGCTGTGCGAGGTGCGCCTCCGCGGCGACTGGGCGCCCGTCGACCCGCTCGCTAATTAAAGCGGAATATATTAGGTTTAAATCATGGTTGACATGATCCCACTTCTTCCCGCATCCGCACCCCGGCCCGCGGCCCACGACGAGCCCGCCGGCCACACCTGCACCTGCGGGGCGGCCGAGGCCGCGGGGTACCCCGAACTGGACGCCCGGCAGCTGCCGCACGTGATCCGGCACGCCGCGATCTTCGGCGCGCTGGACGCTGTCCTCCCCGGCGGCGGCCTGGTCCTCGTCGCTCCCCACGACCCGTTGCCCCTCCTCGCCCAGCTCGAAGAGCGCCACCCGGGCCGGTTCACGGTGAGCTACCTCTCCCGCGAGCCCGAGGCGTGGAAGCTCCAGCTCACCCGCTGAAGTACCGCAGGTCAGGTTCCGTCCGGTTCCGGCGTTTAGGGTGGGCCCATGACGACTTCTGTGCCCACCCTGACCCTCAACGACGGCCACACCATTCCTCAACTCGGCTTCGGCGTGTTCAAGGTCGATCCGGACGAAACGACCCGCATCGTCTCCGACGCCCTCGAGGTCGGCTACCGCCACCTCGACACGGCCGCGATCTACGGGAACGAAGCCGGAGTCGGGGCCGCGATCGCGGCATCCGCCGTGCCTCGCTCCGAGCTCTTCGTCACGACGAAGCTGTGGAACAGCGAACAGGGCACCCAGAGTGCCTTCGACGCGTTCGAGGCCAGCCTCGAGAAGCTCGGCCTCGACTACGTCGACCTCTACCTGATCCACTGGCCGACGCCGGCGAAGGACCGCTACGTCGAGAGCTGGAAGGCGCTCGAGCAGATCCGCGCCTCCGGCCGGGCGCGCTCGATCGGCGTCTCGAACTTCCTCGTGCCGCACCTCGAACGCCTCCTCGCCGAGACGGATGTCGTTCCGGCGGTCAACCAGATCGAACTGCACCCCGCGCACCAGCAGTCCGAGGTCGCCGCGTTCGCGCGCGACCACGGGATTCAGATCGAGGCATGGGGTCCCCTCGGCCAGGGCAAATACCCGCTCCTGGCGGAGCCCGTCGTCGTCGTCGCGGCCGAGGCGCACGGCAAGAGTCCGGCCCAGGTCGTCATCCGCTGGCACCTGCAGACCGGCAACATCCTGTTCCCGAAGTCGAACCGGCGCGCGCGGATGATCGAGAACCTCGACGTCTTCGACTTCGAGCTCAGCCACACCGAACTCGCCACGATCTCCGCGCTCGAGCGCTCCGGCCGGGTCGGCTCGCACCCCAACGACGTGAACTAGGCTCCGCTCAGAACGGGTAGCTGCCCGGCGTGCGGCGCAGCGTTATCCAGCGCGTCTCCGTGAAGGCGTCGATGTTGGCCTCCGCACCGCCCTGCCGCGAACCCGTGCCGGACGAGCCGACTCCGCCGAACGGTGTGTTCGCCTCGTCGTTGACCGTCTGGTCGTTGATGTGCACGATGCCGGACGGGATCCGCTGGGCCAGTTCGAGGCCACGCATGGCGTCTGCGGTCACGATGCCGAGCGAGAGCCCGTATTCGGTCGCCGAAGCGATGCTCACGGCCTCGTCCTCAGTGCTGAACCGCACCACGGATGCGACCGGGCCGAACACCTCCTCGCAGAAGGCGGGGGCATCCAGCGGCGAGTCCGCCAGCACGGTGGGCCGGTAGAACAGCCCGTCGTAGCTGCCGCCGGCCCTCAGCTTGGCGCCGGAATCGATCGAGCTCGTGACCAGGCGGTGGATGCGGTCGCGCTGGTTCTCGTCGATGATCGGGCCGAGGTGCACGTGCTCGGTGGCGGGGTTGCCCACGGCAAGGGAGTCAGCCTTCGCGGCGAGCTTCTCGACGTACTCGTCGAAGATGCTCTCGTGCACGATGTGCCGCCCGACCGTCATGCAGATCTGGCCCTGATGCAGGAACGATCCCCAGGCCGCGAGGTTGACGGCCTTGTCGACGTCCGCGTCGGCGAGTACGACGAACGCGGAATTTCCTCCCAGTTCGAGGTGTGCGCGCTTGAGATGCTTTCCCGCGAGCTCGCCGACGGCGCGACCGGCCCTGGTCGACCCCGTGAACGCGATCACCCGCACGTTCGGGTCGGTGACGATGGCCTCGCCGACATCGGCGCCGCCGGTCACCAGCTGCAGGAGTCCGGCGGGCAGGCCGGCCTCCTCGAAGATGCGCACCATCATCACGCCGCCGGTCACGGCGGTGCGCGGGTCCGGCTTGAGCACGACCGCATTGCCCAGCGCGAGCGCCGGCGCCACCGCGCGGATGCCGAGGATGATCGGCACGTTGAACGGCGAAACGACGCCGACGACGCCGACGGGCACCCTCTGGGCGATCGAGATCCTCGGCTCCTCGCTCGAGAGCACGTGTCCGAGCGGATGCGACGGCAACGACGCCGCCTCGTAGCATTCCTGCGCGCCGACGTGGAGGGCGAAGCCGGCAAGCCCGGGAACCGCGCCGACCTCCCGCACGTTCCAGTCCCTGATCTCGTCGGCGTGTTCCTCCAGGAGCGCGGCGGCCCGGCGCAGCACGGCGGCGCGCACCGGGTGCGCGGTCGCGGCCCAGGCCTTCTGCGCCACGGCCGCGCCCGCGGCGGCCCTGGCCACGTCGGCGGGGGTGGCGATCCCGATCCGGCCGATCTCGTCGCCGGTCGCCGGCTCAATAACCGGGAGGTCGCCGCCTGACCCGGCGACCCATTCACCGTTGATGTAGATCTTCCCCGCCCACGCCTCGGAGTCGAGGAACGGGGTCGTCGCGGTCTCATTCACGGTGAGTGTCATGGGCGGTTCTCCTTCATGGTGATTGCGGTTGGGTTGGGGGTGCGGAGGATCAGGAAATGTCGATTGTGACGATGGCGGTGCCGCCGGGCGGGGCGACGGCCCGGGACACGCAGCAGCACATCGCGCCGCGGGAGTCCTTTTGGCGCTCGCTGTAGAAGACGTCGCGGTGGTCGATGTCTCCATCGAGGTCGAGCACGCGCACTTCGCAGAGTCCGCACTCACCCTTGCGGCAGTCGAACATCAGGTCCACTTCAGCGGCCTCGAGCGCCTCGAGCATGGTCTCGGTCGCCCGGACAGTGACCTCGGCGCCGATCCGCGGGATGCGCACGACGAAGTCCTCGGGGGCGAACCAGCCGCTGTTTCCGAAGGTCTCGAACCGGAGGTCGGGGTAGGGAAGCTCGCGTTCGATCCAGGACCGGCGCACGGCATCCATCAGCCTGATCGGACCGCACAGGTAGAGTTCGGTGCCCGGTTCGACCCCGCCGACGAGCTCGGTGACGTCGAGCGGGTTGCCTTCGTCGGTGATGTGGAGTCTCAGTCGGTCGCCGTGCGCGTTCTGCAATTGTTCGAGGTAGGCCAGCGCCATCCGGCTGCGCCCGGCGTAGACGAGGGTGTAGTCGGCGCCGACCGACCGGAGCACGCTCGCCATGCCCATGACCGCCGTGATGCCGATGCCGCCGGCCAGCAGCACGTAGTGGGCGGCTCCGACGCGGAGGGGGAAGTCGACGATCGGCTGGGTGATCTCGATGGTGTCGCCGGGCCGGAGTGCGTGCATCGCGCGCGCGCCGCCGCGGGACCGCGGCGAGTCGAGCACGCTGATCGCCAGGGTCCGGCCGTCGGGGCCGTCGTCGACGACGGAATATGACCGGCGGTCTGGAACCCCGCCGATCGGCACGCGCACGTCGATGTGCGCGCCGGCGTCGACCCTGGCCGGGTGGTCGGGCGCGAGCACGATCCGGCGGATGTCGTCGGTGAGGGCGGTCGAGTCGACGACCGTGGCGTGCTGCCAGACCGCCGCGTGGGACGTTGCCATCGTCGTTTCCGTCGCTCAGCCGGCAGCGACTGGCGCGACGGGGGCGGGAAGGCGTCCCTCCGCCGCGAGCTGACGTTCGATCAGCCGCCGCACCCACATCCCGCCCGCGTCGATGTTCAGGCTGTAGAACTCGTAGTCGGGATTGGCGTCGATCGCGGCCTGCTGGGCGACGAGCATGTCCTCGTCCTCCCTGAAGACGCCGGAGACCCCATCGCGCAGTTGGGTGGTGATCACCTGGCTTTCGAGCCGATAGTTGCGCATGAACGCCCAGAAGTAGAGGGAGGAACGGTCGGTGACGGGCGAGATCGTGTTCATCACATAGCCGTTGACGCCCTGGCTTCGATCGCCCTGAGGCGCCCCGGTGCCGGCCCGTGCGACACCGACGTCGATGTTGATCGTGGTCGGCGATTCGAAGTGGATGATCTGCCAGCGGTCGACCTTCCCCTCGAAGTCGGGAAACTTGTCGCGCATGTTCTTCAGCCAGAACGGGGGAGCGTCGATTCCGAGCATCCAGCGTTCCACGGTGACGGTCCGTTCGTCATGGTGCACCGTGAACTCGGATTCGCTCAGCGCCTCCTGGCCGATCGACGAACTGTGCACGAATTCCTCGTGGGTCAGGTCCATCAGATTGTCGAGCACCAGCTGGTAGTTACAGTCCACCGAGATCGTCAGGCCGTCTCCGGCCCACTCCGGGTCATCCATCTGGTGCATGTCGGGCACGAGCTTCGGGTCGGCCAGGGCTGCGTCGCCGAGCCACACCCAGACGTAGCGGTACCGTTCCACGACGGGGAAGGACGCGACCGTGGCGCTCGGGTTGATGGTCTCCTGCGCCGGCATCGAGACGCAGCGGCCCGCCGAATTGTAGAGGATGCCGTGGTACGGGCAGCGGATGCCGTCCCGGCCCTCCAGCTTGCCCATCGAGAGTGGCGCCAGCCGGTGCCAGCACGCGTCGGCGAGGGCGACGGCGTCACCGTCCTCGGTGCGGTACAGCGCGAGCGGACGGTTCGCGACGGTTCGCGCGAGCGGCTTGCGATTGACCTCATAGTCCCAGGCCGCGACGTACCAGGCGTTGAGCGGGTGGCCGAGGACCTTGTCGACGGTCGTTTCCTTCATCGGGACTCCTTCGTCCGGACATCATGCACCTGGTATCGCATCGCAATGTCAATGGAGGGCAACAATACCTATGTCGATAGTGAAACCACAAGACCCTTTCAGGGACCAGAATCAAACCATGAGCCTGCGCTACGCCCTCCTCGCGCTCCTGACGGCGCAGCCCATGACAGGCTACGATCTCGCCAAGTCCTTCCACAGCTCGGTCGGGCATGTCTGGAGCGCCCCGGACTCGCAGATCTACCCGGAACTGCGCCGGATGGAAACCGGGGGACTGATCGAGGCGACGGCAGTGGCCCGAAGTACCCAGGCGACCCAGGCGACGAAGCGGATCTACCACATCACCGCACTGGGTGAGCAGGCGTTCCGTGCGTGGATGGCCGAACCTGTCGAGTACCTGCGGGAGCGAGACCCGGCGCACCTGCGTGCGGCGTACTTCGAGTGGGCCGACCCCGACTCGGTCCGGGAACAGCTCCGGGCGCACGTGCGGCACTGGGCCGGGTTGCGCGAGCAGTGGCAGGGCCAGTTCGCCGCGATCCGGGACCGCACGCATCCGATCTTCGTCCAGAGACTGTTGATCAGCCCGGAGTCCGAGCGGCCGCGCATCGCGGCGTACAAGCTCTTCGCCTACGAGGGGCTCATCGCCCGGGCCGAGCAGGAAATCGGGTGGGCCGAGCGCGGGCTGCGCCTGGCCGACGAGCTTGATCCGAAGCCGCCCGAAGGCGTTCGCGGTAAGTTGGGAGAAGGCGGAGGGACCAGCCCCGGCGAGGAAGTTGACCTGTGAATCCGATTGAGTGGCTGTTCGACGCGCAACTTCACATCGGCACCCAGACGATCCTGTGGCGGGAGATCATCGGCAACCTGTTCGGCATCCTGAGCGCGGTCGGCGGCATGCGCCGCAAGATCTGGGCCTGGCCGATCGGCATCGCCGGCAACGCCCTGCTCTTCACCGTGTTCATGGGCGTCCTGTTCGCCACCCCGAACCCGGTGAACCTGCTCGGCCAGGCCGGCCGGCAGGTGATGTTCATCATCGTGTCGATCTACGGGTGGATCCAGTGGTCGCGGAGCCGCAACTCCACCGTGCACGCCGCGGTCGTGCCGCACTGGGCGAGCAACCGCACCCGGATCCTGCTCGGCCTCGGCCTGGTCGCAGGCACCCTCGTACTCACCCCGATCTTCCGCGCCCTGGGGTCCTTCGAGCCGGTCTGGGCAGATGCCTGGATCTTCACCGGCTCCCTGCTCGCGACCTATGGCATGGCCAAGGGCTGGACGGAGTTCTGGCTGATCTGGGTTGCGGTCGACATCGTCGGCGTGCCGCTCCTGGTCAGCGCCGGCTACTACGCCTCGGCGATCCTGTACGTGTTCTACGGGGCGTTCACGATCACGGGCTTCTTCATCTGGATGCGGGTGCAACGGCGGCGTAGGGACTTCGTCGAGAGGGAACTCACCGGCACGGTCTGATTCGCCCGAGTCACGCGCCGCGCGCCGTCGACCACGGTCGGGTGTCGCCGGTTCCGCCCAGACGACCCGGTACACCGGCGACACTCGGCCGATGCGGCGACACTCGGCTTCCGGGCTACCCGTCTGCGCTGCGGTGCGGGCCGCTCGATGAGCTCATTCCGTCTGCGGTCCAATCGAAGGTGACGTCGATCAGCTGGCCGTATGTGACCGATGCGGCGAGGGGGTCTGCGCTGTCGAGCGCGCCCATGACCGTGGCGTTGAGGTGTAACCCGCTCCCGGCGAGTTCGTCGGGCGTGGTGCACGCGCTCGTGCCGGTGAGGTCGGCGTTGCGGAGGATCAGGCAGTATTGGTCGTCCCGGAGCCGTGCCGCGAAGACGCTGTACGGCAGTCCCGTTTCGAGGACCGGTCCGAAAAGGCTGTGCACCGAGGTGTACTCGCCGCCGAGGGCGGGCGTGGTGTCGTCGGGCACGAATTCGGGCTGGTCGAAGACCCCGAGCAGGTTTCCGGCGGATGCGGTGGGCCCGGCCGTCTCGGAGGCTCCCGCCGTCGGGGTACTGCCTCCCGAGGCATCCATTGCGTCGGCCAGACCGCTCGCCTGCAGAGCGAGCAGTGCGAGCACCCCGGCTGCCGCGCCCGCCGCAAGGAGCAGCGCGGTCCCACGCGGTCCCCGGAGTCGTTGCGGAGCCGGGCTCTCCGGGCCGGCGTCGATCTCGATTGCCGTCGCGTCGCCGGCCCCCGTCCCCGCGAGAGCGGAAAAAGTGCCCCTATCGGGCACCGATAAGGGCCCTTTCTCCGCTCTCGCGGAAGGACAGGGACCGGTTTCGGCGGCAGTGATGGGCGCGGGGTACTGCTCGAGGAGCTCGTCGAGGTCGGCGGCGTCCTGCTCGAGCGCGAGCTGCAGGGCCGAGAGCCGCTGTTCGTCCCCGGGGGCGGACTCGGCCGAGCGGGCACGGGAGTACACGGCCGCCTGCAGTGTCGGAAGCTCGGCGGCGGGATCCAGTCGGCCGGCCGGCGTCTCTGTGAGCGGATGCGCGCGCCACCAGAGGGCGTCGAGCACGTCGTGGCGACCCGGGTAGGCGCCCCGCAGGATTTCGTGGAGCGCTGCATCCGTGCGGGCAGCCTCGTACAGGTTCGCAGCGTGCTGCTGCTGTTGGGACCGCGGCTGATCGGACTCTGCGCTGCTCTCGAATACCATTTCCGGCCCCCCGACGGTTGTGACACTCACCCTAGCGAGTGCGCCGCCGGGAAACTGTTGCCGGCGAGGACAACTGTGGCCGGGGGACTGGCCACACCTGTCCGGACCGGGCACAGGTGCTGCCGGCCAGGAAGCCAGGAGACCGGGAGATCATTCGGTGGGATGGAGGGCGGTCTCGCTCGACACGACGCCGTCGGTGCTGACCCGGATCGTGACGTCCGCGAGGGCGCCGGCCGGTTCGAGGGAATCCTTGCCGAGGGTGAAGGGATTGACCGGCACGGTCGCCGTGAGCGCTAGGCCGCGGCGGGCGAGTTCGGCGAGGCCGACGCATGCGCTCGCGCCCTGCTGGCCCTGCGTGCGCAGAATGACGCAATAGAGCTCGTCGCCGCGCCGCGCGATGTACACGAAGGAGCTGGTCTCGCGCTCGACGAACATTGCGTGGATCGAATCCCGCCGGAATTCCGGACCGAGGTCGATCGTGGTCTGGTCGGGGATCGGCGGCTGGTCGAAGAGCGCGAGCAACCCGGGCGAAGCGGATGCCGCCGGCTCGGTACCCGGGGCGCTCGCCGGGCCGCCGTGGGGCAGCAGGGCCGAGGTCATGGCGACGGCGATCCCGCCGACGAGGACCCCGGCCACGACGAGGAGCGCGCTGCGGCGCCGGGTCCGGCTGCGGAGGGCGCGAGGGGATCGTCCGGTCGCGTCGGCGGCGCCCGAACTGCCGGGAAGGCCCGGCGCGGGCGGTGTGCCGGGAGCCGGGCGGGGGAGAGCGCCGCCGGAGCGGACGGCGTCGCGGAACAGCACCAGCACCGCGTCGAGGTCGGTCTCGTCCTGCCGCAGCTGGGTCGTGAGTTCATGGAGCCGGCGCTCGCTCGCCACGGCAGAGCCGGTCGGGCCCGGGCGTGCGTAGACCGCCGCCTGTAACCGGGGCAGCTCGGCGGCGGGATCCGGTCGACCGCCCGGGGTCGACGCGAGCGGGTGGGCCCGCCACCACAGGGCGTCGAGCACGTCGTGCCTGCCCCGGTAGGCCGCGCGGAGAGCAGAGGCGAGGGCGGCATCCGCTGAGGCCTCGGCGTGCAGCCGAAGGGCCACCGACTCCGATGTCATCCCGCAACTCCCAGCTTCCAACCGTCGAGGTGTGTCCACTGTAACCAGTCGGGCGCGGCGCCACCGCCTCAGTTCACGGTTGCGGGGTCAGGGCACAATGGGAGCATGCCGAATCGTCTCGCCGATGCGATCAGCCCATACCTCCGCTCACACGCCGACAACCCGGTCGACTGGCACGGCTGGGGCGAAGAGGCCTTCGCCGAGGCCAGGGCACGCGACCTGCCGCTGCTCGTGTCGATCGGATATTCGACCTGTCACTGGTGTCACGTGATGGCGCGGGAGAGTTTCAGCGACCCCGACCTCGCCGCCTACCTCAACGCGCACTTCGTGAGCATCAAGGTCGACCGGGAGGAACACCCAGAGGTCGACGCGACCTATCTCGCCGCGGCAAGCGCCTTCGTCGACGGGCTCGGCTGGCCGCTCAATGTCTTCGTCACCCCCGAGGGGCGCGCCTTCTATGCGGGCACCTACTTTCCGCCGATCGCCGTTCCCGGTCGTCCGGCGTTCCGCCAGGTCCTGGAAGCCGTCACGGATGCCTGGACCGCCCGCCGCGCCGAGGTCACCGAGACCGGTGCTCTCGTCGCAGACGCCCTCGCCGCGGCCGCCCGGCAGCAGGAGGTCGCCGATGCCGCCGTCGCCGACGCTGCGGTCGACGGTGTCGAGGGTGATGGTGATGGTGATGGCCTGCGGAGCCTGCTGCCGCAGGGCGGCGTGCTGGACGGCATCGTCGCGGGCCTCGCCGCGACGGAGGACACCCGCCACGGGGGATTCGGCGGCGCGCCGAAATTTCCCGTCGCCCCGGCCCTGGGGTTCCTGCTCGACCGGCCGGCCGGCCGCGACCTCGCCCTGCGCACCCTCAAGCGGATGGGCGCCTCCCCGCTGCGGGACTCCGTGGAGGGTGGATTCTTCCGCTACGCCGTCAACGGGGACTGGAGCGAGCCGCACTTCGAGCGCATGCTCTACGACAACGCCCAGCTCCTCGAGGTCTACACCCAGGCCTGGAAGCTGACCGGCGAGCAGTGGGCGCGCACGGTCGCCGAGG
Source organism: Cryobacterium sp. 10I5 (assembly GCF_035019865.1). Classification (NCBI taxonomy): domain Bacteria; kingdom Bacillati; phylum Actinomycetota; class Actinomycetes; order Micrococcales; family Microbacteriaceae; genus Cryobacterium; species Cryobacterium sp. 10I5. Next base: position 1,915 of record NZ_JASJVI010000050.1, on the reverse strand, counting down.
GCGTCGCCGGCTTCCTCCTTTCCGTGATGCAACTGCCCGACGGCGGCTTCGCGAGCGCCCAGGATTCCGAGAGCACGGTCGCCGGACGCCGCGTCGAGGGCGGCTACTACGCCCTCGACATCGACGCCCGGCGCACGCAGCCCCGCCCCGCCCTTGACGAGAAGGTGCTCACCGGCTGGAACGGCCTGGCGATCGCCGCGCTCGCCCGGGCCGGTTTCGCCTTCGACGAGCCCCGGTACACGGATGCCGCGGCCCGCGCCGCCGACTACCTGCTGTCGCGGCATCTCACCGTGCCACCCGCCGGTGACCCGCCGGCGCTCGTGCGCGCCTCTATCGCCGGCCGGATCTCGACGGCGCGGGCGACCTTGGAGGACTTCGGGATGTTTGCACGGGGACTCCTCGAACTGGCACTCGTGACGGGCGAGGAACGCTACGCGTCCGCGGCGCGCCTGCTGGTGGACAGCACGCTAGCGCCGACCACTGACACGGTGGAGACCACGGAAACGGTGACGACGGGCACGGCGACGACAGGCATCGCCGTGCCCGACACGGCGGCGACGACAGACCCGGCCGCGACCCGGTTCCGGGTCCCGGCCGGGTCCGATCCCGTGCTGGTCGGCCAGGGACTCGCCCTCGAGGTCGATCCTTCCGAGGGTGCGTACCCCTCCGGACGGTCGGCCGCCGCGGGCGCCGCGCAGCTGCTGTACCTGCTGACCGAATCGGAGAAGTACCGGGACGCGGCCGTCACGGCGGTCGTTCCGTTCGTCGCCCGCGCCGCCGAACGGCCGCTCGCCTTCGGTGCCGTGCTTCAGCTCTGCTCTGCACTGCCCGCTCCCGTGGAGCAGCTCGTGATCGTGTCGCCAGACAGCGGGCCTGTGGCAACGTCGCCAGACGAGGGTGCACTCGACGAGCGCAGACCGCCCGGTGAACTGCTCGGCGAGCTCGCCGATCTCGGCGGGCCGGATCACGTCGGTCAGCTGGGCGGCCTGGGCGGCGCCGTCGACCCCGACGAACCCGGTGAGCCCGACTTCTCCACCGCGCCGTCCTTCTTCGATGTACCCGCTGCCGTGAGCGTGACGGCACTCGTCGACCGTGCGAGGCAGCGGTCGCACGGGGTCGTGGCATCCGTCACGGCGAACCAGGCCCGGGCGCTCGCCGCAGCCGGATTCGACCTCTTCGCCGGCCGCGCGCCACTCCGCGAGCTGCCGACCGCCTACCTCTGCCAGGACTTCGTCTGCCGCGTGCCGGTGACCGACCCCGCGGAGCTAACGATCGGGGAGACATCCGCCGAGATCGCTCCGGACGGCCTCGCTTCGCCCTAACATCGAGGCATCCCTCCGCCAGCGGCGGAATCAGCGAGAGGATCCCTCATGGTTCCCGAGATCAACATCTGGGCCGTACTGCTCGCCACCGCCTCGAGCATGGCCGTCGGGTCGGTCTGGTATTCGCGCCGGGTCTTCGGCGCCTACTGGATGCGCACGGTCGGCCATGACGAGGAAAGCATGCGAGCGAACGCGGTCGCGCCCATCGTCATCACCGTGCTCGTCAGTTTCGTGACCGCGTGGGTGCTCGCCGGCGCGATCGCCATCACGCAGAACTTCTACGGCGGCAGTTTCCTCGCCAACGCGCTGCTGACCGCGCTGATCCTCTGGGCCGGCTTCACCGCCGCCCGGATGATCACCCACGACGTCTTCGACCGGCGCCCCGCCGGGCTCACGGTGCTCAACCTCGCGCACGAGCTCGTCACCCTCGTTTTGATGGCCCTCATCATCGGCCTGATCGGCATCAGCGCCCGCTGACGCGCCTCCGGGAGTCGCCTCCGAGTGTCGCCTCCGAATGGTTGCGCGCCACAACCGCCGTTTCGCGCCAGGCGTGCCTGGCTGTCTCTTATACACATCTCCGAGCCCACGCGACA
>NZ_JASJVI010000049.1:0-27569 GCF_035019865.1 Cryobacterium sp. 10I5 | reverse complement strand
CCGAGCGCGCCGGCCCGGGCTACATCGTCGCCGTCGCCGGCTTCGAGGACATCACCATCGGTGAGACCCTCGCAGACCCCGACGACCCCCGCGCCCTGCCGACCATCACGGTCGACGAGCCCGCCATCTCGATGACGATCGGCACCAACACCTCGCCCATCATGGGCAAGGTCAAGGGCCACAAGCTCACCGCCCGCATGGTCAAGGACCGTCTCGACCGCGAACTCGTCGGTAACGTCTCCCTGAAGGTCGTCGACATTGGACGCCCGGACGCCTGGGAGGTCCAGGGCCGTGGCGAACTCGCCCTCGCCATCCTCGTCGAGCAGATGCGTCGCGAAGGCTTCGAACTCACCGTCGGCAAGCCCCAGGTCGTCGTGCACCGCGTCGACGGCAAGATCCACGAGCCGTACGAACACCTCACCATCGACTCGCCCGAAGAGTACCTCGGCGCGATCACCCAGCTCCTCGCAGCGCGCAAGGGCCGCATGGAGAACATGGCGAACCACGGCACCGGCTGGGTCCGGATGGAATTCATCGTTCCGTCGCGCGGCCTGATCGGCTTCCGCACCCAGTTCCTCACCGACACCCGCGGTACCGGTATCGCCAACGCGATCTTCCACGGCTACGAAGCCTGGGCCGGCCCGATCGTCACCCGTAACAACGGCTCGATCGTCGCCGACCGCAACGGTGTTGTGACGCCGTTCGCGATCATCGCCCTGCAGGAGCGGATGTCGTTCTTCGTCAACCCGACCGAAGAGGTCTACGAAGGCATGGTCATCGGCGAGAACTCGCGCGCCGACGACATGGACGTCAACATCACCAAGGAAAAGAAACTGACCAACATGCGTCAGTCCACTTCCGACACCTTCGAGTCGATGACGCCGTCGCGTCAGCTGACGCTCGAGGAGTGCCTCGAGTTCGCCCGTGAAGACGAGTGCGTCGAGGTGACCCCCGCGATCGTGCGTATCCGCAAGGTCGAGCTCGCGGCATCCGCTCGCGCACGCAACGTCTCGCGCATCAAGAAGCAGGACGCCAACTAGTCCCAGCTTGGCGGCGGCGCCGGCGGTTACGCTCTGGTACACCAGGGTGGCACCGCCGGCGCCGCTTTTTTGGTCCCCGAGAATGAGGAAATGACGAAGATGACGACATCCCTGCTCCACGTCCGAGTCCTGGCGACGATCGCCCTCACCCTGCTCGGCGGCACGCTGCTGACCGGATGCACCGCCGACGCGGCTCAGAACGCCGTGAACGGGGCCGTGCAGGGCGCGACCAACGGAGACGTGAGCCTCGGCGGCGCACTCCCGTCCGGCTGGCCGGCCGAGGTGCCGATCGTCGAGGGCAAGATCCTGTTCGCCGCGGTCCAGAAGGGGGACAAGCCGGGCTGGACCGTCACCGTGAAGGCGACGTCGACCGACCCGATCGCCGAGGCAACCCGGTCCCTGACCGCAGCGGGGTTCGTGGCCGGCGGCGACGTGTCCGCGACGGTCGGCTCCGCCGGTCTGGTCTCGATGAAGAACGACCGCTACTCCGTGGTCGTCGCCGGCAATTCCGACGGCCTGCTCTACACGGTCACTCCGGTCTCCTGACCTCCCAGCCCCGAACTCGTCACGGGGCGACGTCGATGAGGACCTTGCCGACCACTCCGGCCTCGACGGCGGCGTGCGCGTCGGCCGTGCGCTCGAGCGGAAAGCGGTGCAGGGGCAGGCCCGAGTCGGCGCCGACACGGAGGGCGCCGTCACTGATGGCCGCACCGATGTCGGCAGCCGCGGCATCGAGGAGGTCCCGGCCGAGCGTGTAGAGCAGCTGGAACTGGTACCGCACGTTGAGGGTCATCTGGGCGCGGATGTCGAGCGTGAGCGGCTCTCCCGAGGTCGCGTAGACCGCGATCGAGCCGCGGGTGCGGATCACGGCCGTGTTGAGCGCCGCATTCTGCGCGGGAGCGACTTCGACGACCAGGTCGACACCGTCGGGCGCCAGTGCTCGGATGGCGCGGGCGGCATCCGCCTCGCGGTAGTTCACGACGTGGTGCGTGCCGGCGGCGGATGCGAGTGCGCCCTTCTCAGCGCCGCTGACGGTGCTGATGACGGTCGCCCCCGCCCAGCGGGCCAGTTCGATGGCCGCGTGGCCGACCGCACCTGCCCCGCCGGCCACCAGCACGGTCCGTCCGGTGAGAGCACCGGGGGAGAGGCGCCGGGGGCCGTCCTCCGCGACGGTGAGGGCGCGGTGCGCGGTCATCGCCGGAACGCCGAGGGTCGCCCCGAGGTCGAAGCTCGCCGAGTCCGGCAGTGGGTACACCCGCTCGGCCGGGAGCACGGTGTAGTCCTGCGCGGTGCCGCCGGAGGCGAGCCCGTAGGCGGCGATCGCCGTCCAGACCCGGTCGCCGACGCGCAGCCGGTCGACGCCGGCGCCGACGGCGTCGACGATGCCGGCGCCGTCCTGGTTCGGCACGACCTCGGGGAACGCAAGCGCCTCGCCGGGCTTGCTGCCCGCGCGCGACTTCCAGTCGGTGGGGTTCACGCCCGAGACGAGGATGCGCACGCGCACCTCGCCGGGGCCGGGCTGCGGCAGATCGCGTTCGACGACACGGAGGACGTCGGGGGTGCCGGTTTCGCTGTAGACGATTGCTCTCATATCCGTTCCAACGCCGCGGCGGTAGAAAAGGTTCCCGCTGCGGCACGGAATCGGTGGGACGGGGTCAGCGTCCCACGAATCAGCGGCCCCGGAAGAAGTCGGCGAGCAGCGGGGCCAGCACGGCCTGGTCGACGTCGTGATCCTGGCCGGGCACGGTGAGCACCCTGCCGTCGGCGACCGAGGACGCCACCGCCTGGGCCGCACGGGCCGCCCAGGCCGGGCTTCGGCCGCCGGCGAGTGCCAGCGTGGGCGCCGTGATGGCGGCCAGGCGCTCCCGAGGGGGCACCCCGTCGCCCGTCAGGGCGAGTTCGTGCGGCAGGGTGGGGGCGAGGTGCACGAGTCCCGGCCAGAACGGTGCTGACGTGACGTAGCCCACGGCCGCGTCGTCCATTCCGGTGATGCGGAGGAAGAGTGCTGCGGCGGCAGCGGGGTCCCCGGCGTCGAGGGCGGCCTGGAGGCCGAGGTCGTCCGCCGGGGTGGGGTGCTCCGGGTCGGCGGTGTACGGCGGTTCGTAGACCGCAAGTCGGGTGATGGGCACTCCGGCCGCGGCGGCCTCGATCGCCAGGATCGCCCCGGAGGAGTGGCCGTACACTCCGGCTGCGCCTCCCGCCTCGGCGATGAGGGCGGCCAGGTCCTCGATCTCGCGTTCGACCGCGTACGGCGCGGATTCCGGGCTCTCGCCCTTGCCGCGCCGGTCGAAGGTGAACACCGTGACGTCTTCCGCGAGCAAGGTCACGAGCGGATAGGGGGAGGACCGGGTGTTGAAGGCGCCGCCGATGACGATGACCGGGTCGCCGGAACCGAGCCGGTCGTACGCGATCCGAGTGCCGTCTGCCGACCGGACGAATTCGGGCATCTGGGTCTCCTCTGGCGATGGTGCGGAGGGTTCAGCGGGCGATGGTGGCCATCGCCGGGGTGTCGACGCGCGGGGCGACGATCGAACGCCCGGCCCGGTTGCGGGCGCTGGTCATCAGGAACATGGTGAGCACGGTTCCGGTATACACGAGCCAGGCCACCAGCGACAGCCAGGTGGTTTCCGGCGAGAAGTTCAGCGTGCCCTTCAGCAGCGTGCCGTACCAGCTCTCCGGCGGGATGGCGGCGCTCACGTCGAAGGCGAGGAGGTGCTCGCCGGGCAGGATGCCGGACTCCTGCAGGTCGTGCACGCCGTAGGAGAGCACCCCCGCTGCGACGACGATCAGGATCGCACCGCTCCAGGTGAAGAACCGCGCGAGGTTGATCTTGAGCATGCCGAAGTAGATGAGCGCGCCGAGGCCGACGGCGGTCAGGATGCCGAGCGCCGCCCCGATCAGCGGCAGCGTGGTCTCGCCGGTGGACTGCACGGCGGCCCAGATGAACAGGGCCGTCTCGATGCCTTCCCGCCCGACGGCGAGGAAGGCGACCAGGACGAGGCCGACGCCCGTGCCGACGAGGGAGCGGTCGATGGTGCCGCGGAGGTGACCGCTCAGGTCGCGGGCCGTGCGCAGCATCCAGAAGACCATCCTGGTGACCAGGCCGGTCGCGGCGATGGAGAGCGAGCCGGCGATGGCCGGTTCGGCGGTTTCCGGGAGGCTCGCGGTTCCGAAGGTGAGCACGGCGCCGATCGTGAGGGCGAGGAGCACGGCGAGGCCGACGCCCGTCCACAGCCGGCCGAGCAGGTCGCGGCGGGCGATCTTCACGAGGTAGGCGACGAGGATGGTGACGATGAGGGCACCCTCGAGACCCTCACGGAGTCCGATCAGGTAATTGGCGAGCACGGCACTCCGGTCTGGTCTGGATACAGATGCAGCATCACGATAGCACGAGGATGGTTAGCCTACCCTTACCGATTCCTCCATGATCCTGAGAATCCGCGAGGGTTGCTCCGAGACCCGGACAGTCGCGGCAGGGACGGGCGGGCGGATTCGACGCGGCGGCGGTCAGGCGAAGAGGGCGGCGCCGAGGTAGCTGCCGCGGGCGGCGCCCGGCGGGACCGCGAAGAGTGCCGAACCGACGTGCCGCACGTACTCGTTCATGGCGTCGTGCCGAGCGAGGGCGAGCTGCACGGTCGTGAAGTGGGAGGGCCGGCGCTGGTAGCTGATGAAGAACAGCCCGGCCTCGAGCCGGCCGAGGTCGTCGTTGCCGTCCACGAAGTTGTAGCCGCGCCGCAGCAACTGAACGCCGTTGTTCTGGGCCGGGTGCGCGAGGCGCATGTGCGAGGCCCTGTCGATCAGCGGGGTGCCGTCCTTGCCGGTGGCGGCGAAGTCGGGCTCGGTGAACTCGGTGCCGCCGGAGAGCGGGGCACCCTCGCCCTTGGTGCGGCCGAACACGGTCTCCTGTTCGCGCAGTGCGGTGCGATCCCAGGTCTCGATCGTCATCCGGATCCGCCGGGCGACGAGGTAGGAGCCCCCGGCGAGCCACGCGGGGCCGTCGCCCGCGCCGACCCAGACCTGTTCGTCGACGACGGCCGGCTGTTCGGCCTTGACGTTGGCGGTGCCGTCCTTGAAGCCGAAGAGGTTGCGTGGGGTGGCCTGGCTCGTGCTCGTCGACGAGGTGCGGCCGAAGCCGAGCTGGGACCAGCGGATCGCCGCGCGGCCAAAGGCGATCCTGGACAGGTTGCGGATCGCGTGCACCGCGACCTGGGGGTCGTCTGCGCAGGCCTGGATGCAGAGGTCGCCGCCGCTGCGTGCGGCATCGAGCTGGTCTCCTGGAAAGTGCGGCAGCTCGGCGAGGGCGTGGGGGCGGGCGGATGCGATGCCGAACCTGTCCACGCCTGCGCTCGTCGTAAAGAGCGTCGGGCCGAAGCCGACCGTGATCGTCAGGCCGGCCGGAGGCAGCCCGAATGCCTCGCCGGTGTCCTCGGGCGGGGCGTCGTACGACCCGCCGACCGCACCGAAATCGCCGATGTCGTGGCCGGCGGTCAGGGCCGCGGCCGCGGTGGTCCAGTCCTGCAGCAGGGAGATCAGGTCGGCGCGGGTGGCACCTGGCGCGAGGTCGAATGCCGCGAAGTGCAGCCGGTCCTGGGCGGGCGTCACGATGCCGGCCTGGTGCTCCTGGTAGAACGGGTAGACGGTGCTGCCCGCGGCCGGGGCGCCCGCTGCTGCGAGGGCCTGGACTCCACGGTCCGCCGCGATGCCGAGTCCGACACCGGCAACGCCGGCCCCGGCGAGTCCGAAGAGTCCGCGGCGGGAAATGCCGCGCGGGGCCTCCGCTGGTGCCCCGACTGCGGGCAACGTCGCCGACGCGTTCGCGCCGGCATCCGCCTGGCCGTCCCCTTCCTCCCGCGAGAGCGGAGTTTCGGCCCCTTCGGCGCGCGGGAAGGGGCCATTTTTCCGCTTTCGCGAATCGCCGCCCTTCATCACAGGACGAGGGCCGCGGTCAGCCGGCCGAGGGGTTCGGCGAGGGCGTTGACCTGGTCGGCGAGGCCCTTGACGGTGCCGGTGGACAGGTCGGTGTAGAGCACGAAGCCGTCGCCGACGCGCTGGGCGTCGAGGAGGGTCTGCAGAGCGGCGAAGCGGGTGTCGAGGGTCTCGGCGAGAGCGGCGTCCTTCTGCACGAGCACGTCCCGCACCCCGGCGTAGAGCACCCGGGCGCCGTCGACGTTGGCCTGGAAGTCCCAGAGGTCGGTGTGCGACCAGACCTCCTCCTCGCCGGTGACCTTGCCGCTCGCGACCTCGTCGAGGAGGCCGATCGCGCCGTTGGTCTGCTGGGCGAGGGTGAAGGTGAGCGGCTGCACCTTCTCGTTCAGGGTCGCCGTGTCCGCGACGAGCAGTCCGGCCAGGCGAGCGCGCTCGGCGGCGGGGTATGCGGCGAAGCCGGCTTCGGCGTCGGCGGGCCAGAGGTCCTTCTCGATGGCGTGCCAGCCGGTCCAGTCCTGGCCTTCTTCGAGGTCGGCCTCGCGCAGGTCGAGCTTCGGGTCCAGGTCGCCGAAGGATTCGGCGACGGTCTCGACGCGTTCCCAGTGCGCGCGGGTGGCCGCATAGAGTCCGCGGGCGGTGTTGTCGTCGCCGGCGGTGTACGCGGCGGCGAATGCGGCGGTCCCGGTGACGAGCTGGCCGATCTGGTCCTTCACGTAGGAGGCGTAGTTGGTGTTCGCGGTGTCGATGCGGGCGGCGAGGTCGGCCTCGCCCGGGGCGTTCGTCGCGGCATCCGCTGCGCTGGATGGGGTCACGGTAAACGGGGCCTGGCCGATGCCGGTACCGGTCATGCCGGGCTTGCACGCGGTGAAGTAGCTGCCGGCGCTCAGGTCGACGACGAGGGTGCGGCTGAGACCGGGGCCGATGTTCTCGGCCTCCCCCACGATGCGGAGCTGATCGTCGCCGAGGAGGTAGAACTCGGTGACCTGGTCCCCGGAGTTCGAGACGGTGAACGTCACGTTGCCTGCGGACGCCGTTGAGCCCGACACGGTGCAGGCCGTCGCGCTGCTGTCGACGGTCAGGGCGGCGTGCGTCGCTCCGGGCGCCGAGGCGTTCGGGACGCAGCCGGTGAGGGCGAGTGCGGTCGCCGCGGCGAGGGCGGCGAGGGGAAGGAGGCGGGGCTGCATGGAGTCCTTAGGGCTGGCGAATGGTCGTGAGGGACGAACGGGCCGCCGGGCGGATGCCGGGAGCCCGGGCATCCATCGGTGCGGGATGGTCGGCGGCAGGGCGGGGTGTCGACGGGTCGGTGGAACAGGCGCCCGAACGAATTCGACGGAGTTTTGTTCGACGGGGTTTTTCGGGTCTACGGCCCGTCAGGCCCCGGTCAGGACCTTGTCGGGCAGAGTCTCCGTCGACGTGGTGCGGGGGCGGCGGCCGCTGCGGACCGCCCGGACAAAGAACGTGAGCGTGGTGCCGACGTAGGCGACCCAGACCAGCAGTTCGAGCCAGGTCGTCGCGGGGGAGAAGTTGAGCGTTCCCTTGAGCAGGGTGCCGTACCAGCTGTCCGGCGGGATGGCCGCGCTCACGTCGAAGGCGATGCTGTGCAGGCCGGGCAGCACCCCGGCCTCCTGCAGGTCGTGCACTCCGTAGGAGAGCACGCCGGCCGCGACGATGATGAGGATGCCGCCGGTCCAGGTGAAGAATTTCGACAGGTTGATCCGCAGCATCCCCGAGTAGATCAGCCAGCCGAGCCCCGCTGCCGTGAGAATGCCAAGGGCCGCGCCGAGGAGCGGCAGGGTGGTCGCCCCGGTCGCCTGCACGGCGGCCCAGAGGAACAGCGCCGTTTCGATGCCCTCGCGGCCGACGGCGATGAAGGCGACGATGACCAGCCCGAGTCCGGTGCCGAGCAGGGACTTGTCGATGCTGCCCCGGAGCTGGCTCGAGAGGGTGCGTGCGGTGCGCAGCATCCAGAACACCATCCAGGTCACGAGCCCCGTCGCGGCGATGGAGAGCACACCGCCGATCGTCTCCTGCGCGGCGAACGAGAGGGTGGAGGTGCCGTAGGTGAGCAGGGCGCCGATGCCGAGCGCGAGGAGCACGGCGAGGCCGACGCCGGCCCAGATGCGCGGCAGAACGTCTTTCCGCCCGATCTTGACGACGTAGGCGACGAGGATCGTCACGATGAGTGCGGCTTCGAGGCCCTCACGGAGGCCGATCAGATAGTTTGCGAGCACGGTTTCCTGGTCTTCGGGAGCGGTCGAGGTTGGTAAGGCTATCCTTACTCGAGCGACTCTACCGGCGGTCGTCCGGGAATGTCCAGTTATTATTCTCGGGTGGGTGTCCGCCAATCCGACCCTGGGGAGCTCATCGATGGTCATGTCCGGCAGTGCAGAACGTGTCGTCTTCGTGCACGACCGCCCCGGCGACGAGGCCTGGTTCACCGGCGGCACCATCGCCCGCCTGCGCGGGGATGACGCAGAGGTCGTCGTGCTCTTCGGCGCCCGGGCGCCCGGTGACACCGGCGACAGCACCTCGGGCGCGAGCTCCGATTCGCGCGCGGCGCTCTCCGCACTCGGGGTCAGCGACTGGCGCGTCCTGCCCGCGACAGCAGACCCGGCCGCAGCCGTTCGCGCCGTGCTCGACGAGGTCGGGGCGACGGCGATCGTGATCGGCGCGCGCAGCGAGGTGCTCCAGGTCGCCGCAACGGATGCCGCCCATTCTTCCCGTGTGCCGGTCTTCGTGAGCCGCGGGGTCACCGAGGCGATCGGGCAGCGGATCGTCGCGATCGACGTCAGTGATCACCTCGAGCAGAAGCTCGCCGCCCTCTCCGCGTACCCGGACCGGTGGACCGTGGATGGACGCGTCGTGTCCGCCGTTCGCCCGGGGGACCCGGCCGGGACGGTGACGGGAACCGAAACCTACCTGCGGGCCGCGCTGTCGGCCGCTGTCGGCGGCAGTCCCGAGGCATCCGCCGCCCGGACGCCGCCGGGAGCGGACCCGGAGAGTGCGGCGGAGGAGGGCTCCCCGCCGGACGTCGCGAAACCGGAGTCCCCGGCTCCGGCCAGCGCCTTCGCAACCGGGGCGTTGCGGGCCGTCGCGAGCCTCGTCGCGCTCGCCGCCGGCGTGGTCTTCGGGGTGCTCGGCACGGTGGCGCACCAGGCCACCGTCGTGCTCGGCCCCGTGACCGTGCCCATCGGTCTCGTGCTCGCGACCCTGGCCGCGAGCGCCCTGCTCGTCGGCCTCCGGCTCGTGCTCGACGACCGGGTGGTCGTGCTCGCGTGCACGATCGGCCTCGTCGGATCGATCTTCCTGCTGTCTCTGAAAAGCACCGGCGGCTCCGTGCTCGTGCCCGCCGGCCTCACCGGCACCCTCTGGACGGTGCTGCCGACCCTCGTCGCCTCGCTCGTCCTGGCGTGGCCGCGGCTCCCGCAGCGGAGGGCCCAGCCGGACCGGGGCGCCTGAGCCGCACCCTGAGTCCCGACGGGCTGAGTCCCGACGGGGGGCGCTTGACCTAGACTGGACGTTCAGCTTGTGAAGGGAGCTCCCCGCTCGTGACCTATGTCATTGCCCTGCCGTGTGTCGACGTGAAAGACCGCGCCTGCGTGGACGAATGCCCGGTCGACTGCATTTACGAGGGCGATCGTTCCCTCTACATCCACCCGGATGAATGCGTCGACTGCGGTGCCTGCGAACCGGTCTGCCCCGTCGAGGCGATCTACTACGAGGACGATGTTCCCGAGCAGTGGGCCGAGTACTACAAGGCCAACGTCGAATTCTTCGATGACATCGGGTCTCCCGGCGGCGCCGCGAAGGTCGGCGTGATCCACAAGGACCACCCGATCATCGCCGTCCTGCCCCCGCAGGTCTAACCGGCCGTGCTCAAGCCGCTCCCCGACTACCCGTGGGACCAGATGGCGCCGTACGCCGCCCAGGCCCGAGCGCACGCGGACGGCATCGTCGACCTGTCGATCGGGTCGCCCGTCGACCCGACGCCCGACGTGGTCCGCACCGCCCTCGCCGAGGCGACGGATGCGCACGCGTACCCGCAGACCGTCGGCACGCCTGAGCTTCAGGCCGCGATCGTCGGCTGGTATGCCCGCCGTCGCGGCGTCACCGGGCTGACGGCCGCCAATGTGCTTCCCACGATCGGTTCCAAGGAGCTCGTCGCCCTCCTGCCCTTCATGCTCGGGCTCGGCGAGGGGGACACCGTCGTGCACCCGCTTGCGGCATACCCCACCTACGCGATCGGCGCCGCGATGGCCGGATGCGACGCGTTCGCCTCCGACGACCCGGCCGCGTGGCCGTCCACGACGAGGCTCATCTGGCTGAACAGCCCGGGCAATCCCGACGGCCGCGTGCTGTCGGTGTCCGAGCTGCGTGCCGCCGTCGAAGGGGCGCGGGAGCTCGGGGCCGTCATCGTCTCCGATGAGTGTTATGCCGAGCTCGGCTGGGCCGGACCCTGGGCGTCCGAACCGATTCCCAGCATCCTCGACCCGCGCGTGATCGGCACCGACCGCCGCAACGTGCTCGCGATCTACTCCCTCAGCAAGCAGTCGAACATGGCCGGCTACCGGGGCGCCTTCGCGGCCGGCTGCGCCGACGTGCTCGCTCGGGTGCTCACCGTGCGGAAGCACGCCGGCCTGATGCTGCCGCAGCCTCTCCAGGCCGCGATGGTCGCCGCCCTCGGCGACGACGCCCACGTGGCGGCGCAGCGCGAGAGGTACCGGGGCAGGCGTGCCGTGCTTCTGCCGGCGATCGAGGCCGCCGGGTACCGCATCGACCGGAGTGAGGCCGGCCTCTACCTGTGGGCGACGAAGGGGGTCGACTGCTGGCAGTCGATCGCCGAACTCGCCGGTCTCGGGATCCTCGCCGGGCCGGGATCCTTCTACGGGGACGGGTATCCGCACCACGTCCGATTCTCGCTCACGGCGACGGATGAACGTATCCACGCAGCGGCCGCTCGGCTCCGGTCGCTAGAGTAGCAACTGCCCACGGTGTACCCGGACCGGGTAACATCAACATTCTTGTAGTACTCCTCCGGTTAAACTGCCGAAAGTTTGGCGGATGCAACAGTAGGTGGCGGGGCCGATTAGGCTGTATCCGCTTGGACGTCTCCAGCCACACCGGTGTGCCATGGCGGCCACCCTCAGTCCGTAAGGCAGTGATTCAGTGACACTCAGTGATATTCAGGGAGGCGCCGTGAGCGACGTCGTACAGCGAACACCGTCCATCGATCCCCTGGGGGCGACACTCGCCTTCCCAGGGGGCATCGCAGAGTTCCCGATCGCCCACGGGACCGAGGGCCCTTCCGGCATCGACATCTCGACACTGACCAAGCAGACCGGGCTCGTCACCCTGGACTCCGGCTTCGTCAACACCGCGGCGACCCGATCGGCGATCACCTACATCGACGGCGGCAAGGGCATCCTGCGTTACCGCGGCTACCCGATCGAGCAGATCGCCCAGAACTCCAACTTCCTCGAGACCGCGTGGCTGCTCATCTACGGCGAGCTGCCGAGCGCGGGCGAACTCGAGGCGTTCGACAAGCGCATCCGCAAGCACACCCTGCTGCACGAGGACATGCGCCGCTTCTTCGACGTGCTGCCGTTCAACGCGCACCCGATGTCCGTGCTCGCCTCCGGAGTCTCCGCGATGGCCGCGTACTACCAGGACTCGCTCGACCCGAACGACCCGGATCAGGTCGAGACGGCCACGATCCACCTCCTCGCCAAGCTCCCGGTGATGGCGGCATACGCCCACAAGAAGAGCGTCGGCCAGGCCTTCCTCTATCCGGACAACTCCCTCGGCTACGTCGACAACTTCCTCAAGCTCATCTTCGGGACCCTCGCGGAGCCCTACGAGGTCGATCCCGTGGTGAGCAAGGCGCTCGAGCGCCTGCTGATGCTGCACGAAGACCACGAGCAGAACGCCTCGACGTCGACCGTGCGCCTCGTCGGCTCGACGGAGGCCAACCTGTTCGCGTCGGTGTCCGCCGGCATCAGCGCCCTCTCCGGTCCGCTGCACGGCGGGGCGAACGAGGCCGTGCTCAAGATGCTCGGTGAGATCAGGGCCTCGGGCGAGAGCGTCGAGAAGTTCGTCGAACGCGTCAAGAACAAGGAACAGGGCGTGCGCCTGATGGGCTTCGGCCACCGGGTCTACAAGAACTACGACCCGCGCGCGACCCTCGTCAAGGAGAGCGCCGACGAGGTGCTCGCCGCCCTCGGCGTCAAGGACGACCTCCTCGACATCGCCAAGGAACTCGAGCACATCGCGCTCAACGACGACTACTTCCGCGAACGCAAGCTCTACCCCAACGTCGACTTCTACACCGGCGTCATCTACAAGGCGATGGGCTTCCCGACCAGCATGTTCACGGTCCTCTTCGCCGTGGGCCGCCTGCCGGGCTGGGTCGCGCACTGGCGTGAGATGAACGCGGACCCGACCACGAAGATCGGCCGTCCGCAGCAGTTGTACACGGGTTCCCCGGCCAGGGACTTCCCCCGCCGCTAGGCGCACTCACAGAACGACGGATGCCCGGCACGCGATCGCGCGCCGGGCATCCGTTTTCGTCGTACCCGGGGTCAGGCGTGCAGCTGGTCGTTCAGGACGATGCCGTTCCCGCTGCGGGCGAGCACCTCGACGGCGCCGGACATCGAATTGCGGCGGAAGAGCAGGTTGGGTACCCCGGAGAGCTCGACGGCCTTCATCGTCTGCATGCGACCGTCCGCGGTGCGCGGCCGGTCGGGCAGGGACACCTTCGTGCCCGCCGTGACGTAGAGCCCGGCCTCGACGACGGAATCGTCGCCGATCGAGATGCCGATGCCGGAGTTCGCGCCGAGCAGGGCCCGCTCGCCGATGCGGACGCGTTCGGTGCCACCGCCGGAGAGGGTGCCCATGATCGAGGCGCCGCCGCCGATGTCCGCTCCGTTGCCGACGACGACCCCCTGCGAGATGCGCCCTTCGACCATGGAGACGCCGAGGGTGCCCGCGTTGAAGTTCACGAAACCCTCGTGCATGACCGTGGTGCCGGGGGAGAGGTAGGCGCCGAGACGCACCCGGGACGCATCCGCGATCCGCACCCGGTCCGGTGTGACGTAGTTCAGCAGCGGCGGGAACTTGTCCACGCCGCCGGCCTGGATGCCCGCACGCTGCAGCGCCGGCCGCAGCCGGTCGAAGTCTGCGGGCAGCATCGGTCCGGCGTTCGTCCACACCACGACGGGCAGGTGGCCGAAGATGCCGTCGAGGTTGATGCTGTTGGGCCTGACGAGCAGGTGCGAGAGCAGGTGCAGGCGCAGGTAGGCGTCAGAGGTGCCCGCCGGCGGGGAGGCGAGGTCGATCTCGATCGTCACGGTCTCAAGTCGCACGGCACGCCGCGGGTCTGCCCCGGCGAGTTCGGAGACCGAGGCCGGCACGATCCAGCGGTCGCGGCCGACGGGCAGCGAGCCGAGCAGGGGAGCGGGGAACCAGGTGTCCAGGACCGTGCCGTCCTCGGCGACGGTGGCCAGGCCATAGCCCCAGGCGGTGGCGGGAACGGTGGACTGCGGGGACTCTGTCTCGGTCATTCCTCTAGATTAGTAGGGTGACCTTGACCCCCCAGCCCGCGTCCGTGCCCGCATCCCCGCCCGTGAACCCGCCGGTGAACCCGTACGTGAACCCCGCACCGGATGCCGCGGGCGCCCGCCGTGCCGGACCGCTCGACCTGGCCGCATCCTCCGTCTCGATCACGCAGGCGATCTGCGACATCGAGTCCGTCTCCGGCAACGAGACCCCCCTCGCCGACGCCGTCGAACGGGCCCTGTCCGGCCTCGCGCACCTCGAGGTCATCCGCGACGGGGACACGATCGTCGCCCGCACCCGGCTCGGCCGCGCCCAGCGCGTCATCATCGCCGGGCACCTCGACACCGTCCCTGTCAACGGCAACCTGCCGACCCGGTTCGAGACCGTCGACGGCCTCGAACACCTCTGGGGTCGCGGCACGGTCGACATGAAGGCGGGGGTCGCCGTGCAACTCAAGCTCGCCGCGGAGCTCACCGAGCCCGGTCTCGACGTGACCTGGATGTGGTACGACCACGAGGAGGTCTCCGACGATCTCAACGGCCTCGGTCGGCTCGCCCGGAACCGCCCCGACCTCTTCGAGGGCGACTTCGCCATCCTCGGCGAACCCAGCAACGGCCAGGTCGAGGGAGGGTGCAACGGCAACCTGCGGGTCGAGGTGCGCACCCACGGGGTCCGCGCGCACTCGGCGCGAAGCTGGGTCGGCGAGAACGCCATCCACAAGGCCGCGCCGATCCTTGCCATCCTCGCGGGCTACGAGCCGCGCTCAGTCGAGGTGGAGGGACTCGTCTACCGGGAGGGCCTCAACGCCGTCGGGATCAGCGGCGGCATCGCCGGCAACGTCATCCCGGACGCGTGCATGGTGCACATCAACTACCGTTTCGCCCCGAGCCGCAGCTCCGCGGAGGCGATCGAGCACGTCCGGGAACTGTTCGCGGGGTACGAGGTCACCGTCGTCGACCGTGCAGAGGGCGCCCGCCCTGGCCTCGACGCCACGCTCGCCCGGGAGTTCCTCGCCTTCGTCGGGGCGGAGGCGCGCCCCAAGTACGGCTGGACAGACGTAGCCCGGTTCTCCGCCCTCGGCATCCCGGCGGTCAACTTCGGCCCTGGCGACCCGCTCAAGGCCCACGCCGACGACGAACGTGTCGCCGTGCACCAGATCACGGACTGCGAGGACGCCGTGCGCTCCTGGCTGACCGCGGCCCCGAGCCGGAAGCCCTAGACCGTGGCAGCGGAGGCCCCGCTCCGCCCGCCGAGGGGGAGACCGCCGCGCTCGGTGCGCGAGACGTCGCCCACCGCCCGGGTGGCGTCGTCTCCGGCGGTCACGCGGATGCTGCCGGCCCGCTGGCGCGCCCGCATCCGGCTGACCCCGTGGTGGGCCGTCGTCGTCGTCATCTGGGCGCTCTCCCGGATCGTGACGACGACGCTCGTGCTCATCCTCGCGCGGGTTCAGGGTGCGAACCCGTGGACCGGCGCCAGTCCCGGCTACTTCGACTTCGCCAACATCTGGGACGCCCGCTGGTACAACATCGTTGCCGTGTCCGGCTACCCGGCCGTCCTCCCCGTGACGAGCGCCGGCCACATCGGCGAGAACGCCTGGGCGTTCATGCCGGGATATCCCGCTGTCGTCCGGCTCATCATGGTCGTCACCGGTGCGCCCTGGGCTCCGGCCGCGGTGGTGGTCTCCCTGGCCTTCAGCCTCGGGGCCACCCTGCTCTTCTACCGGCTGATGCTGCGGGTGCAGGGCCGGGCCACCGCACGGTTCGCCGTGGTGTTGTTCTGTGTCGCCCCGCTGACCCCGATCCTGCAGTTCGGCTACGCCGAATCGATGTACCTGTTCTTCCTCACCCTCGCCCTGCTCCTGCTCCTCGAACGGCGCTACGTGCTGCTGTTCCCGGTGATCGCGGTGATGGCGCTCACCCGACCGAGCGGCCTCGCCTTCGCCCTCGCACTCGGCTTCCACATCGTGCATCGCTGGCTGACCCGGCGCAGCGACCCGTTTCCCGCCTCAGAGCGCCTCACCGCGGCATCCGTGACCGCCTTCAGTGCCCTCAGCGGCTTCGCCTGGCCGATCATCGCCTGGATCGCCACCGGATCGGCGACCGCGTACACCGACACGGAACTCGCCTGGCGGTCCTCGTACATCGGCTACCAGGAACTCGTTCCCTTCACGGCCTGGTTCCAGGGCGGGGCCTGGTGGCTCGGCACGCCGCTCGGCATCATCGTGGTGGCCCTGCTCGTCATCGGGTTCGCGGCACTGCTGTTCGCCCCTGCGGTGCGCCGGCTCGGCGTGGACCTGCGGTTCTGGCTCGCCGCGTACGGTATCTACCTCTTCGCGGTGTTCTTCCCGCAGTCGAGCACCTTCCGGCTGCTGATGCCGATGTTCCCGCTGCTGGGCGCGATCGCGCAGCCGAAGCGGCTGAGCTACAGGATCGCGGTCGTGGTGCTCTGCATCCTCGGCCAGTGGGGCTGGCTCCTGGTCTGCTGGGGCGTCGATGGAAAGGACTGGACGCCGCCGTAGTCCGCCCGTCGCCTCCCGGGACCGATTGTGACGGCCGGGGACTCCCGGAGAACCGGTCCCGACCTCGTGAATTTTCGTCTCGGGCCGGGATGGTCGATAATGGAAGCTCAGACGAATGAGTGGAAGGGGAGTTCATGGCGGCCATGAAGCCACGGACCGGAGACGGGCCAATGGAGGCTGTAAAGGAGGGGCGCCTGATCATTGTGCGTGTTCCGCTTGAGGGCGGAGGGCGACTCGTCGTCTCTGTGAACGACGCAGAAGCCAAGGAGCTTCACGATGCACTCGCCGGCGTAGTACGCCCGGTTGTCTAGCGTCGGAGATCACGTCTCCACCTCGTAGCCGAGGAGAATTACAGATCGGCCGTGCGGCTCTGCTGCACGGCCGATCTTCTGCGTACCGGGGACTTCCGTGTACCAGGGCTAGGCGCGCAGCTTGGTGATCTGCAGCAGGCCATCGCCGACGGGGGATAGGGCGCTGATCACGGCGTTCGAGCCGCTGATCTCGCTGAGCAGGGTGCGGAACCCGGTGGCGACTTCGTCGCGCTGCGCCGGGTTCGCGACGCGGCCGCGCCAGAGGGCGTGGGCGACGAGCACGGTTCCGCCCGGCCGGGCCAGGCGCAGCCCGTGCTCGACGTATTCGATGACCGACTGCGGGTCGGCGTCGATGAAGACGATGTCGTAGGAGTTCTCGTTCATCCGGGGGAGGACATCCGCTGCCTTGCCCGTGATCAGCCGCACCCGGTTCGCCGGGATCTTCGCCTCGGTGAACAGCGCACGGGCATGCTGCTGGTGGTCGACCTCGGTGTCGATGGAGGTCAGGGTCGCCCCCGGCGCCCCGGACAGGAGCCAGATGCCGGAGACTCCGGCGCCCGTGCCGACCTCGAGGATGCTGCGCGCGCCGGTCGCCGCGGCGATCACGGCAGATTGTGCCCCGACCGCGGGGGAGATCGCGTCGATCCCGAGCTCGAGCGACTGCTGGCGCGCCCGAATCACGGCCTCGGACTCCACGACCGAGTCGTCGGAAAATTTCCAGTTCAAATCTTTGTCTGACACGGTGCAACTCCAGTTTTGTATGGGTCCAGCCTACGGGCGCTCTCCGTCGGTCGGCGGAGGCCCCGCCGCGCGTTATCCTCAACCTATGTTTGGTTTGACGTTCGAGAAGCTCCTCCTGGTCGGGATTGTCGCCGTCTTCCTGCTCGGGCCTGAGAAGCTGCCCCACTACGCGGCCCAACTGGCGCGCCTCGTCCGGCAGCTCCGGGACCTGGCCAATGGGGCCAAGGAACGTATGCGCGACGAGATGGGCCCCGAGTTCGACGACGTCGACTGGAAGAAACTCGACCCCCGGCAGTACGACCCGCGCCGGATCATCCGCGAGGCCCTCATCGAGGATGAGCCGCTCAAGGAACAGTCCGCCGTGGTGTCCCGGGTCTCGCCGAACCCGAACGGCGCATACCTGTCCCGGAAGCGGGCGAGGGAGAACGCCCTCGCGCCGGCGGAACCCGCTCCGTTCGACTCGGAGGCCACGTAGCGGCATCCGGCACGGTGGCATCCGACACGGGATGCGTGCTCAGGCACGGGCCTGCGCGGGCCGTTCAGTGCCGAGCTGCGCGGCGAGCGCGTTCGCGGATGCACGCAGACGCAGCGTGAGCGCACCGAGTTCGGCCGTGCCCCACTCTCCGATCACAGCGACGCCGAGGGCGGCGATCACGCCGGGCGCCCGCACAGGGACCGCGAGGCAGGCGTTGCCGTGGACCGTGCCCTGGCGCGCGCCTGGGGCGTCCACGAGGCCGGGAGGCGTGACCCGGCCGGAGCGGCGCGTTGCCGTGTGCGTGCCGGCGGAGATGCCCGCGTCGGCGCGGCTCGGCGGGACGGCCAGCTGGGCAGTGTTCGAGCCGTTCGCCGCGTAGGCATGAGCCGCGCGCCCGGCGGGGATGCCGCGGGCGTCGGCCGCCCCGGGCGCGGCGTGGGCACCCGGCGGACGGCCGTGCGCGGCGAGGAACTCGGTACGCTGCTCGCGGCTGAGCTGGGCGAGGATCTGGCGTCCGAGTGCCGAAGCGTACGGACTCGTGCTGAGCCCCGTCCACGGCTCTGCCCTCGGGATGCCTGCGGCGTCGACGATGTCGATGAGGCCCACCGTCCCGTCGCTGAAGCGGGCGAGGTAGGCGGTCGACCCGTTCTCCGTGGCGACCTGGCGCAGGGTGTGGCGTACCCGGGCGAGAAGAACGCCGGCGTCGACGCCGCGGAGGCTCGGGAACCTGAGCCCGAGAACGAGGCCGTCGGGCTCCGCGACGAGATATCCCTCGTGCACGAGGGTCCTGGTCAGGTTGTACGCGGTGCCGAGGCTGAGACCGGAAGCCTGGGCGACGGCTTTGACGGGAATCGGCCGGTTGGCGCCCGCGACGATGTCTACGACCCTGAGGGCGCGCTGCACCGAGGAAATGAGGGTGCGGTGTTCCAGCATCATCCCGTTCCTAACCTGTCGCAAGCGACTGTTCGGAACAGGATAGACAGACTCGCCCGTGCCGGATAGAGCGATCCGGGTGGTTCTGGCTCCTAGGCTGTCATCACTGACAAGGAAAGGTCGGCGATGGCGAAGAAGACACGCACACCAGGCGGAATCCGGAAGTCCGAATACAACGCTGAATTGCGCAGGCTGCAGACGGAACTCGTCGCCATGCAGGAGTGGGTGCGCGAGTCCGGTGCCCGCATCGTCGTGATCTTCGAGGGCCGCGATGCCGCGGGCAAGGGCTCGGCCATCAAACGGGTCACCGAGTACCTGAATCCCCGGATCGCCCGGATCGTGGCGCTTCCGGTGCCGACAGACCGTGAGCGTGGCCAGTGGTATTTCCAGCGGTACATCGAGCACCTGCCGTCGACGGGGGAGATCGTCCTGATGGACCGCTCCTGGTACAACCGGGCCGGAGTCGAACGCGTGATGGGATACTGCACTCCCGACGAGTACCGCCGGTTCCTGCACCAGGCGCCCCTCTTCGAGCGGATGCTCGTCGAGGACGGGATCCTCCTCGTCAAGTACTGGTTCTCCGTCTCCGATCACGAGCAGGAGGCCCGGTTCCGCTCGAGGCTCAAGGACCCGATGCGGCGCTGGAAACTCTCCGAAACCGATCTGCTCTCGATCACGAAGTGGGTGGACTACTCCAAGGCCAAGGACGAGATGTTCGTGCACACCGACATCGCCGAGGCACCCTGGTGGGTCGTCGAGAGCGAGGACAAGCTCGCGGCCAGGCTCAACATGATCAACCACCTGCTCTCGATCGTGCCGTACGAGCACCGGGAACCGCCGCGGGTTTCGATACCGCACCGGCCGCACGGCGCCGACTACGAGCGTCCCCCGCGAGAACTGAACCGGACGGTGCCCGACCACGCCGGCAACCTCGGAAAATCCCCGGACCAGTCCGAAAAGTCCGGATAATAGGCCGCAGGGGATTCGTCCGTTAGAGTGAGCCGTCCGGAGGGGGATCTCATGGGTACTTTGCTGTACGGCAGTCCAGGAATCGTAGTCAGTTTCGAAGATCGCGCGCTCATGCACCTGCAGATCGTCATCACGACGAAACTGAGGCGCCGGGAGGGCTTCATTTTTTCGTGGACGGAGTCGACAGATGACGAGACCGAGAGCGGGCGGAGCGCCATCTGGCTCGATGCCAGCAGCATCCTCTACTACCGGTATTCGGTCAGTCGAGTGCCGAACATCAACCGGGACTGGATCGAGAGGCTGATGGTGTCCGCGAACAGCGCGGGCGGCCTCTTCTTCTCGGTGGAACCGCCGCCGGTTGTCCCGGTCCCCAAGTCGCGCTACTGAAGCCGCGTTCCTGTCACTCACGTTCCCCGAGCCGCGTTCCTGTCACTCCAGTTCCAGTCACTCACGTTCCTGTCACTCACTTTTCGCACAGCACCGTCGCAGATGAAGGGTATCCGTGTCCGTCCGATCCCTGGCCGCACGTGGGAGGCCGCGCTCTCCCCGGCGCAATACCAGCTCATCTGCTACTTCGTGGGCATGGGCGCCCTGTGCTTCTTCGTCGGGTTCCTCAGGGCCTGGGTGACGCGCGGAGAGGTCGGCGCCCGGTACCGTACCGCCGTCATCGCCCGGCTCGGCATCATGAGCGCCATGTTCCTGTCCTACCTCGTCCTCCTGTCCGGCCTGCTCTTCGGGTATACCCGTGAAGGCGCGGAATTCGTGCCCAACGGGCTGGCGCTCCTCACCTTCGGCGTGCGCTACGTCGAGTGGTCGGTTGCGGTTCCCCTCGTCGTCATCGAGCTCCTCGCCGTGTGCGTGGTCCTCGGCGGCGCGGCCCGGCGCATCCGCCTGATCGCCATGGCCGGCGGTTTCTTCATGGTGTTCCTGGCGTATCTGGGCGCGATCGTCGCCTCGGGGGCACGGATGCCGCCGCGCTCGTCGGGTGGGGAATCGCTGCCGGAGTGTTCTGGCTGGCCACGACGGCCCTGCTCGCAATCGTGGTGCGGCGGTCCCTGCCCGCGCTCACGGTAGATTCGGCCGCCCTGCTGCGCTCCGCGACCATCCTGCTGCTGTCCTCCTGGGTCCTGTACCCGATCGTGTACGCGCTGCCGCTCGTCGGGTCCGGTGGGACGCTCGTCGTGGTCATGCAGGTCATGCTCACCGTCGCCGACATCGTCGCGAAGATCTGGTTCGGCGGGGTGCTCCATCGCGTGGCCAAGCTCCGGACCGCTGAGGACGTGCGTGCCGGCCGTGACGTGCACCCGGAGGCGATCTGGATCTCCTCGGTCAAGCAGTCGGACGCCGGCAAGCCGCGCGAGGTGTACCTCGCCGCCGGGGCGGCCGTGCACCTGCGTCGTCCGCAGCCGCCGACGAGTACGGCCGCGCCGACCTCGCAGCCCGAACTGTTCGCCGACCCGCAACCCGAACTGTTCGCCGACCTCGAAACCTAGAGTCCTTCCGACGCTGAGGTGTCGCATATCGACGTTCGCGGGCCGCGGGAACCTCGATCTGCGACACCTCACGCCCGGGCGCGCAAGCGGTGACCGGCGTTATTTGAGGGAGACGCCGAGGCTGCGGCCGGAGAGGCCGCGGGAACGGGAGAAGAGCCGTTCGGCGACCGCGTCGATCGCGAGGGCGGCCGGGTCGAGCGGGTCGCTCAGCACGACCGGGCGACCGTCGTCGCCGCCGGTGCGGAGCGGCACGCTGAGCGGGACGCTCGCCAGGAGCGGCACCGGCGTGTCCTGGCCGGCCGAGAGCCGCCGTGCGACCTCGGCACCCCCGCCGGCGCCGAAGAGCTCGAGCAGGCTGCCGTCGGGCTGGCGCACTCCGGACATGTTCTCGATCACGCCGAAGATGGTCTGCCCGGTCTGGCGGGCGACGACGCCGCTGCGTTCGGCGATGTCCGCCGCTGCGGGCTGCGGGGTCGTCACGACGATGACCTCGGCCTGGGGGAGCAGCTGGCCGATCGAGATGGCCACGTCGCCGGTGCCGGGCGGCAGGTCGAGCAGGAGCACGTCGAGGTCCCCGAAGTAGACCTCGGTGAGGAACTGGGTGATCGTGCGGTGCAGCATCGGCCCGCGCCAGGCGACGGCGACGCCGCCGTCCTCGACGAACATGCCGATCGAGATGACCTTCACGTCGTAGTTGATCGGCGGCAGGATCATGTCGCCGACCCGGGTCGGTTTGACCGCTGTCCCCTTCGCGCCGTCGATGCCCGGCGTGACGAGGCCGAGCAGTCCGGGAATGGAGAAACCGTAGACATCCGCATCGACGACGCCGACCTTGAGACCGCGGGCGGCGAGCGCGACGGCGAGGTTCGCGGTGATCGTCGACTTGCCGACGCCGCCCTTGCCGCTCGTGACGAGGTAGACCCGGGTGAGTGAGCCGGCGCCGAACTGGGTCGTGCGCGCGGCCGCGCCGCCGCGGAGCTTCTCGGTCATCGTTCGGCGCTGTTCGCGGGTCATCACGCCGACCGAAACGGTCACGGCGCCGGGACCGGCCACGGACTCTGCCGTCTCGAGCACGTCGCGTTCGATCTTGCGGGCGGCGGGGCAGCCGGCGATCGTGAGCAACAGGTCGACAGTGGTGTGCCCGTTCTCGGTGTGCACCCCCGCGACCATGCCGAGCTCGGTGATGGGCTTGCGGATCTCCGGGTCGATCACCCGGGCGAGCGCAGCGCCGACCCGGGCGGCGATCCCGGCGGTCTCGGCGGAGGCCGCTCCCGGTGCCGTGGGCGAGTCAGCGGCCAATCGGGGGTCGCTCCTCGATGCTTCGGGCGGACGCCGATGACGCGGACGCCGATGACGCGGACGCCGATGACGCGGCGGATGCGGCGGGCTTGCTGGGCGCCGCCGTTGCGGCCGAAACGGCGGGTGCCGCTGGGGACTCGCCGGTGCCCGTCGCCCGGGCTGTCGCGGGGGAACTTGACCGGTCCTGGCCCGGCTCGTGGTCGTGATCGTGGTCGTGGTCGATTTCCCGGTCGCGGTCGCCCTTGCGGGAGCGTTTGCGGCTGCGCTTCTCCTCGTCTTCTCGCTGTTCGAGGTTCTCGAGGAGGGCGCGGAGTTCGCTGCGGAGGAAGTCGCGGGAGGCGAGGTCCTTCATGCCGAGGCGGAGGGCGACGACCTCGCGGGCGAGGTACTCGGTGTCGGCGAGGTTGCGTTCGGCGCGCTGCCGGTCCTGCTCGAACTGGACCCGATCGCGGTCGTCCTGGCGGTTCTGCGCGAGCAGGATCATCGGGGCCGCGTATGAGGCCTGCATCGAGAGCACCAGGGTGAGCGCGATGAAGCCGAGCGCGACGGAGTCGAAGCGCCATGCGACGGGGGCGAGGGTGTTCCAGCCCATCCAGAAGAGGACGAAGAGTGTGAGTCCGAGCAGGAACCACGGGGTGCCCATGCCGCGGGCGATGGCCTCTGTCAGCCGGCCGAAGCGGTCGCTCGACGGCCGGTCACGGTTGCGGTTGCGGTTGCGGTTCCGGGTGCGGGAGAGGGGTGCGACGCGCAGGCCCTTGGGCGAGTCGAGGCGCTGATCCGAGCGATCACTTCGGGCCATTGCCGGTCCTCCGTCCGTGTGGGAGCGGGATGCTGCCCGTCTTCAGCTCACTGCGGGCGGCTGCCCTGCGGCGTACATCGTCATTGCCGTCGTGACTTCGCCAGTCGTCGGGCAACAGGTAGTCGAGGACATCGTCAATTGTCACCACCCCGACGAGTCGGTGGTTGTCGTCGACAACGGGAACGGAGACGAGGTCGTAGCTCGCGAGGATCCGGGTGACCTCCGCGGCGGAGGTGTCTGCGGTGACGGGATCGAGACCCTGGTCGAGCAGCGTACCGAGGCGCTCGTGGGGCGGGTAACGCAGCATCCGCTGGAAGTGCACCATGCCGAGGAAACGGCCGGTCGGCGGCTCGTACGGCGGCAGGGTGACGCAGATCGCCGCGCCGAGCGCTGGCGCGAGGTCGTGGCGACGGATGAGGGCCAGGCCTTCTGCGACGGTCGCGTCGGCGGAGACGATGATGGGCTCCGTCGTCATCAGGCCACCGGCGGTGTCCGGCGCGTAGGTGAGCAGGAAGCGGACGTCGTCGGCTTCCTCCGGTTCCATCAGGTCGAGCAGCTGTTCGCCGTGTTCTTCCGGCAGCTGCGCGATGAGGTCGGCTGCGTCGTCTGGCTGCATGTGGTCGAGCACATCGGCCGCACGGGCGTCGCCGAGCCGGGTGAGGATGGCGACCTGTTCGCTCTCGGGCATCTCTTCGAGAACGTCGGCGAGGCGGCCGTCCGGGAGTTCGCTCGCGACCTCGTGCATGCGCTCGGGGGGAAGGTCGAGCATCGTATTGGCGAGGTCGGCGGGCTTGAGGTCCGAATAGGTCGCGATGAGCTGCTCGGCGGACTGGGCCTGGCCGACGGTGGTCTTCTCGCGGACGTCGCTCCAGGTCGCGAACGTCGTCGCGCCCTTCGCGAAGAGTGAGACGCTCGCCTTGGGGCGGCGGACGAAGAGCTGGGCGATCTCCCAGGCTCCCTGCTTCGTCTCCTCGATCGAGACGTCCTCGACGGTCGCCTCGCCGGAGCCGTCGTTGAAGATGACCTCCCGGCCGAGGAGCTCTGCGATGACCCGGACCTCGCCGCCGCGCTGTTCGAAGCGGCGCACGTTGATCAGTCCGGTCGTGATGATCTGGCCGGAGCCGATGCTCGTGACCCGGCTCATCGACACGAAGACGCGGCGCTTGCCCGGGATTTCCACGATGAGTCCGACCGCGAGGGGCGGATCGTCTTTTCGATAGACCACGAGCACATCACGGACCTTGCCGACGCGGTCGCCCGCGGGGTCGAAGACGGAACACCCGGCCAATCGGGCAACGAAGACTCTGGTGGCAGTCACGTTACAAATGTAGGCCACCTGCGGCCCTTCGGCGTGCTGTGGAAGAATGGCGGCATGAGCAATCAGAACCCTTTTGGCAATCGCGGTCCCGCCCTGTTCCCGGTTTTGCCCAAGGGCGAGGTGCTCGCGACCTATGAAACGTATGCCGAGGCGCAGGCCGCCGTCGACACTCTCGCCAAGGCCGATTTCCCTGTGAAACAGCTCTCGATCGTCGGCAACGACCTCAAGACCGTCGAGCGGGTCACCGGCAAACTGACCTGGGGCCGTGTCGCACTCGCGGGGGCTGCGTCCGGTGCCTGGCTCGGGATCTTCTTCGGCCTGCTGTTCTTCATCTTCTCGCCGACCGGGGCCGGCCTGCCGTTCGTGCTCGCCGCCGTGCTGATGGGCGCCGGCTTCGGAATGCTGTTCGGCGTCGTGAGCTACGCGCTCAACCGCAGGCGCCGCGACTTCACCTCCACGATGCAGGTGATGGCGAGCAGCTACCAGATCATCGTCGAGGCCGCCCTTGTGAACAAGGCGCGCAACCTCCTGCACGGCACCGCGGAGCCGGTCGCGGTCCGGCACATCGATCCGGAGCCTGCCCAGCCGGAGCCGGCGGAGCCCGCGGCGCCGGCGGCGCCCGCTGCGCGACCGGACCAGCCCATCCCGCCGTACGGCCAGTTCGCCCCGCCGGCAGCCCCGGACGCGTCCCCCACCGCATCCACCGACTAGCCACAGCTCGCGAAAGCGGGTGAATCGTCGGTTTGACTGCGTCAGAACGACGATTCACCCGCTTTCGCGGTGAGTCGGGCGGGTCAGGCGGTGAGAGCGGCGATCCAGGACTCGACGTCGTCCGCGGTACGGGGGATGCCGACGGACAGGTTCTCGGCGCCCGTCGCGGTGATGAGCACGTCGTCTTCGATGCGGACACCGATGCCGCGGAATTCGAACGGCACGGTCAGGTCGTCCGGCTGGAAGTAGAGGCCCGGTTCGATCGTGAAGATCATGCCGGGCTCGATCACGCCGTCGAGGTACATGTCCCGCCGCGCCTGCGCGCAGTCGTGCACGTCGATGCCGAGGTGATGGCTCGTCCCGTGCACCATGTACCGGCGGTGCTGCCCGTTTTCCGGCTTGAGGGCCTCCTCCGCGGTGACGGGAAGCATGCCCCACTCAGCGGTCCGGCGGGCGATGACCGCCATGGCGGCGGCGTGCACCTCGCGGAAGATCGCGCCCGGCTTTGCGACGGCGAATGCGGCATCCGCTGCCTCACGCACAGCCTCGTACACGCGGCGCTGCACGGGGGAGAAGGTACCGTCGACGGGGAGGGTGCGGGTCACGTCGGCCGTGTAGTAGCTGTCGACCTCGATGCCCGCGTCGAGCAGGATCAGGTCGCCGGGGTTGAGCGGGCCGTCGTTGCGGGTCCAGTGCAGGATGCACGCGTGCGGGCCGGAGGCCGCGATCGTGTCGTAGCCGACGGTGTTGCCGTCGACACGTGCGCGGGTGTTGAAGACGCCTTCGACGAGGCGTTCCCCGCGTTCGTGGGAGCTCGACCGGGGCAGGTCGCGAATGACGTCCTCGAAGCCCCGTCCGGTGGCCGCGATTGCGAGGCGCATCTGGGCGATCTCGTAGGAGTCTTTCACGAGGCGCAGCTCGGACAGGTCGCGGGCGAACCGGTCGTCCGCCTCGTGCTCACCGTTGACCTCGAGGCTGAACGGGGTGTTCGTGGCGTTGTCGCCGAGCACCTTGTCCGCGGCGAAACGGAGGCGGCCTTCGTCGACGGCCACGGTGAAGGCCGGGTCGGCCTCGCGGATGACGAGCGTCTCGGTGTCGACGACCCTGAGCACGGAGTCGAGGTCGGCGATGCCGCGCACATCGATGCCGAGGTCGCTCGCCACCTGGGCGATGGAGGGACGCGGGCCGATCCAGAACTCGCCGATGTCAGCGTTGGCGTAGAACTCGTCGGAGTCGCGTCCGGCGCGCTCACGGAAGTACAGCGTCGCGTCGTGCCCGGTCGACGTCGGCTCGAGCACGAGAACGGCCCCTGGCTCGGAGTCGCTGCCCCAGCCGGTGAGGTGCGAGAAGGCGGAGTGGGCGCGGAACGCGTAGTCGGTGTCGTTCGAGCGCTGCTTGAGACGCCCGGCCGGCACGATCAGGCGCTGCCCCGGGTACATCGCCGACACGCGGGCGCGTCGGGCCGCCGCGAACGGCGCCTGTTCGCGGGCCGGTGGGAGCGTGTCTGTGCGCTCGGCCCAGCCGCTCGAGATATAGGACTTGAAGCCGTCCGACCCCGGCGTCGTCGAACGGTTCTCGTTCGGGCGGGGCTTGGCGGTGACGGTGGGCGCGGTTTCGGTGGAAGTGGCCATTGACCCATTGTCCCATTGCCCGCTGGTTCTTCGGCGAGAGCCGTTGGGCGGGGTCGGGCGGCTCGCGCTCACGGCGCAACTAGCATGGGGACATGGCAGGCGAACGGCAATTTCAGGGTCCCATCGACCTGCACGCGCACTCGAGCGTTTCGGACGGCACGGAAACCCCCTCCCAGCTGGTGCGGGCCGCTGCGGCCGCCGGTCTCGGCACTGTCGCGCTGACCGACCACGACTCCACGGCGGGCTGGCACGAGGCCGCGGAGGCGGCGCGCAGCGCCGGGATCACGCTCATTCCCGGAATGGAATTCAGTACGCGGGTCTGCTCCGCGAGCGTGCACTTGCTGGCATATCTTTTTGACCCGTCGGATGCCGGAATCGTCGCGGAGACTGCACGGGTGCGGCAGGCCCGACTTGTCCGCGCCGAGGAGATGGTCGAGCGGATCGGCGTGGACTACGCACTGACCTGGGACGACGTTCTCGCCCAGACCACGCCGGATGCGACGGTGGGCCGCCCGCACATCGCCGACGCCCTGGTCGCTCGCGGCTTCGCCCTGACCAGGAGCGAGGCCTTCGCGGGCATCCTGCACTGGGAGTCCGGCTACTATCAGCCGCACTACGCCCCAGACCTGGTGCGCGCCGTCGGGCTCGTCGTCGCCGCGGGGGGAGTGCCCGTCATCGCGCACCCAGCGACCCGCGGCGCGGGCGACGTCATCCCGGAGGCCAGGCTCGCCCGCCTCGTCGAGGCCGGGCTGTTCGGTCTCGAACTCGAGCACCGCGAGAACAAGACGGCGGCGAAGGCGCGGCTCTATTCGCTCGCGACCAAGTACGGGCTCGTCGTCACGGGGTCGAGC
>NZ_JASJVI010000048.1:0-29250 GCF_035019865.1 Cryobacterium sp. 10I5 | reverse complement strand
GGGGGCCGCGACTTGGGAGGCGCGGCCCGGTGCGCCCCGGGCCGGGTACCTGGGCCGAGCCCTAGTGGGACGGGTCGAGGGTGAACAGCTCCGGGTTGGTCTGCCGCACCGCGGCGATGTCGTTGAAGACCCGACGCAGGTGCTCCCGCATGGCGCTCGCGGCAGCATCCCCATCGCCAGCGGCGAGCGAGTCGGTGATGACCTGATGCTGGTCGATCAGCACGCTCATCCCGGTGAAGGAGAGCGACAGGTGCCGCGCCCTGTCGAGGTGCGCCTTGGCCTGGGCGACGGTCCGCCAGGCGGAGCCGTGGCCGCTGATGCCCATCAGGGTCGCGTGGAATTCCTCGTCGAGGGTGAAGAATCCGGACTGGGTCTTGCGGCTGTCCGCGATTCGCTGCGCGTCGATGATCGCATTGAGTTCGGCGATGTCGTCGGGCGTCACCCGGGCGACGGACTCGTTCAGGGCCGCGAGCTCGAGCGACTCACGCACGAACTGGGCCGTTTCGATCTCCGAGAGCAGGATCGGCGCGACGAGCGTGCCGACCTGGGGGACCACGAAGACGAGTTGCTCCTCGGCGAGGAGGATGAGGCTCTCGCGGATCGGGGTGCGCGACAACCCGAGCTGGCCGGCGAGCTCGTTCTCGGACAGCCGGGTGCCGGGGGCCAGGTCGAGAGTGATGATCTTCTGGCGGATGATCTCGAGGGCGTGCGTGCGGGCGTTGCGCCGTGTGGTCGCGGGCCTGGCCCGAATCGCTCCCGAATCCATCGTCATCTTTCTAGTATGGGGCGCTGGTGTTCTTGCATGGTACGGCGCAGTCGGGCAGGCGCGGCAGTCCGGGCCCGCCCGACCAGACGACTCAGGCCTTGGAGCCCTTGTCGATGGCTTCCCACAGCCCGTTCAGGTACGCGATTCCGAGCGCACGGTCGTACAGGCCGTATCCCGGGCGTCCGGTCTCTCCCCAGATCATCCGGCCGTGGTCCGGACGGATGTACCCGTCGAAGCCGACGTCGTGGAAGGCCTTCATGATCTCGTAGATGTCGAGCGAACCCATCTCCGAGAGGTGCGCGGCCTCCTCGAAGTTGTCGTTGCCGAGGTGCTTGATGTTGCGCACGTGGGCGAACGGCACGCGGTCGCGTCCGGCGAAATAGCGGATGAGCGCGGGAACGTCGTTCTCCGGATTCTCACCGAGGCTGCCGGTGCAGAGGGTCAGCGCGTTGTGCGGGCTGTCCACCATCTCGACGATGGCCTTGAGGTCGTCGAAGTTCTTCACGATCCGGGGCAGGCCGAAGATCGGGCGGGGCGGATCGTCCGGGTGGATGGCCATCTTGATGTCGTACTTCTCGCAGGTCGGGATGATCGCCTCGAGGAAGTACCGCAGGTTGTCGGAGAGCTTCTGCTCGTCGACATCCGCGTACTGGGCGAACAGGGCCTTGAGGCCCTTCATGCGCTCGGGCTCCCAGCCCGGCATGACGTAGCCGTTCGAGTCGCCCTCGACCGATGCGGCCATGCCCTCGGGGTCCATGGTGTCCACGATCGACTGGTCGTAGGCCATCGTCGTCGAACCGTCGGGAAGCGTCCTGGCCAGCTCGGTGCGCACCCAGTCGAAGACCGGCATGAAGTTGTAGCAGATGACCTTGATGCCGAACTCGGAGAGGTTCCTGATGGTCTCCTTGTAGTTCTCGATGTACTGGTCGCGGCTCGGGAGCCCGATCTTGATGTCGTCGTGGATGTTGACGCTCTCGATGACCTCGAGGCTCATCCCGGCTTCTTCGATCTGTGCTTTCAGCTGAGCGATCTTGGCCTTGGGCCACACCTCGCCGACCGGGACGTCATAGAGGGCGCCGACGACACCCTGCACGCCCGGAATCTGCCGGACCTGCCCGAGCGTGATCTTGTCGTCGTCAGGTCCGAACCACCGAAATGTCATTTGCATGATGCTGTCTCCTCTGTGTTGCTTGTGGTGCCGTTGCTTGTGGTGCTTGTGCTTGTGCTTGTGCTTGTGGTGCTCGCGTACTTGTGCAGCGTGCTCCGGACCGCTCCGGGGCCCGCGACGAGTTCTTCGACGTACCCCTCGATCCGGGCACCGAGTCCGGTGTCGTACAGGTTCAGTCCGAAGATCTCCCGGTTGGAGAGGATCGGATGCAGCCGCCTGCCGACGCTCGCCGGGTCGCCGAGCCTGATGTCACTCACGTACCGGCGCAGGTGCTCGTTCATCGGGTCCGGGCTCAGCTCGAACGGCTCTCCCTCGTCGTCGAGTGCCAGCAGATAGCGGCACCAGCCGGCGATCGCGAGCGGAATGAAGGTCAGATCGTCGACGGTGTCGGTGTTGCGGTAGAGCTTGATCGTCTCGCCGAAGCGGATGCCGACCTTCTGCGAGGTGTCGGAGGCGATCCGCTGCGGGGTGTCCGGAATGCGCTTGTTCGGCAGCCGTTCCCCCACGACCTGGTCGAGGAAGCTCTTCGGGTCGATAATGCCGGGGTTCGTCACGACCGGGAGCCCCTCGCGGTAGCCGATCCCCGTGATCAGGGCGGAAATGTCGGCGTCTGCGGTCTCGTCTGCGGTCTCGTCGGCGATCGACGTGAAGCCCAGCAGGCATCCGTAGATCGCCATGGCCGTGTGCAGCGGGTTGAGGCACGTGCACACCTTCATGCGTTCGACCTTGTTGACGGTGTCGCGGTCGGTGAAGTACACGCCGGCCTTCTCGAGCGGCGGACGGCCGTTCGGGAAGGTGTCCTCAACGACGAGGTAGTTGACCTCCTCGGTGTTCACGAAGGGCGCCGTCGTCGTGTGCTTCTGCGTGACGAGGATCTCGGTGTCGCCGAATCCCGCTGCCCGCAGCTCGCTCGCGACGGAGGCCGAGGGGCTCGGGGTGATCCGGTCGATCATGCTCCAGGGGAACGCGACCTTCGCCGGGTCGGTGAGGTAGCCGAGGAACCCGTCGTCGACGAAGCCCCGGTCCTTCCAGGCACGGGCGACCACGAGGATCGCGTCGCGGAGCTTTTCGCCGTTGTGCGAGAAGTTGTCGGTGCTGACCATCGCGATCGGGGTCGCGCCGGCCCGGTAGCGCTCGAGGAGGAGCGACGCGAGGTGCGCCATGGTGTGCCGCGCGTGGTCCGGGCCCGCCTCGATGTCCCCCAGCACGAGCCCGGAGAGCTCGCCGTCCGGGCCCTTCAGGTTGTAGCCCTTCTCGGTGATCGTGACCGTGGCGAGCTGCAGGCTCGGGTTCGCGAAGATCGCCCGGACCCGCGCGGTGCCTGCCGGGTTCGACTCCGCGAGGTACTGGCTCTCGGTGATGCTCGCGATCAGTTCCTTTTCGATGTCCCCGTTCGCCTTCATCACGACGGTCAGGGAGAGGTTGTCGCGTCCCTGGTAGATCGTCTCGATCAGTTCGTCGTCGTAGGTGTCGACGACGACGATTCCAACGTCGCTCTCACCCGCGTTGAGCAGTCGCTGCTGCAGCGAGGCGTGCAGGCAGCGGAACAGGTTCCCGCCGCCGAAGTGGATCCAGGCCGGGTTCGCCGTGGTGGCTCGCGTAACCGCGGCGCGGTCGAAGTGCGGCACGGTGATACCGGCCGCTTCGAACGCCACGAGGTTCTGCATGGTTTCGGTCGTGAGCATCAGCATCAGTTCTTGGCTCCCGCCGTTGTCAGTTCGACCTGGACCTGCTCAAGCGTCTTGCCCTTATTCTCCGGGACCAGCTTGTACGTGCCGGCGTGTGCTTTGGGTTGTGCTGGTGCGTGTGCGACGGTCATTGTCGCCACCTTCCTGGGGATGGAGCTCGTCCGGGGACGGATGGTCCCTGGTTGCATTGACTACTACCATACTAGTAGTCAATGCAGACGATGCTCACGTTCAGACCCAGACTCGCTCTCGCACGAGCGCGGGTGTTGCGCCGCAGCGCGGGTGGCGGACCACCGGCGGAAGGGCGCAACACCCGCGCTCGGTGCGCGAAGGCCGCCGCCTACAGGCCGGAGGCGACCTCGAAGGCATCCCAGATGCCGTACATGATGTTCGACACCTTGCGGGCATCGCCGAGGAGGTGGATCTCCTTGCCGGAATCGCGGATGCTCCGGTACAGCGTGTCGTTCGAGGCGTAGCCGACCGAGAGGATCACCGAGTCGCTCGCGATCTCCCGCTCGCTGCCGCCGACGGCCACGACGACACCCTGCGGTGTCGCACGCAGCACCGTGGCCGACGTCACCGTCGCGATGCCCTTGAACGGGATGAGTTCGTGCAGCATCATGTGGTTCGCCTCGCACAGCGGGCCGGACACGTCGAGGATGTCCTCGGCCTGCTCGACGATCGTGACGTTCACTCCGTGGTCGGCGAGGTGCAGGGCGAGCTCGCACCCGACGAGGCCGCCTCCGACGATCACCGTTGTCGCGCCCGGGTCCGAGACGCCCTCGAGCACGTCGGCGGCCGAGAACACTGGCACGCCGCCCGGAAGCGCGAAGAGCCGTGGCACCGAACCGGTCGCGACGATGATCTCGTCCGCGGCGGATGCCTCGATCATCGTCTCGTCGACCCGCGCATTCAGGTGAACTTCGACTCCGAGGTCGGCGAGCGTGGCCTCATACCAGCGGATCAGCGCGAGGTCGTCCTCCTTGAAATCGGGGACGCCTCCCGGAATCAGGTTTCCACCGAGGGCCGCGGAGGCCTCATAGATGACGGGAACGTGCCCGCGCAGCGCGAGCACCCTGGCCGCCTCGCACCCGGCGACTCCGCCGCCGACGATCATCACGGTCTTCGACCGCAGGGCCGGGTGCAGGCGCCACTCGGCCTCGCGTCCGCACTGCGGGTTGACCGCGCAGTTGATGGCGGCGAACGCTTCAATCCTGCCCATGCAGCCCTCCTGGCAAGAGAGGCATGGGCGGATCAGGTTCTGGTGCCCGCTGTGCAGTTTGTTGACGTAGTCGGCGTCGGCGAGCAGTGGGCGGCCGAGCGAGACGAGGTCGGTCGCGCCGTCCTCGACCGCCGCGAGTGCGATGTCCGGGTCGTCCATCCGGCCGGCGCAGATGACCTTGATTCCGACCGCGTCGCTGACCGCCTTGGCGAAGGGCACGTACAGGCCCTTCTTCTGGTACATCGGCGGGTGGTTCCAAAACCAGGAATCGTAGGTGCCCACATCGATGTCGAGGGCGTCGTAGCCGTACTCCTCGAAGAGGCGCGCGGCCTCCAGTCCTTCGGGGAGGTCGCGACCCTTCTCGACGAAGTCCTCGCCGGGTAGGCCGCCCTCTCGCCAGTCCTTCACGAACGACTTGGGACTGAATCGCAGCGTGACCGGGTAGTCGGCGCCGCAGCGTTCCTTGATCTCGTCGACGATCTCCCGGGCGAAGCGCAACCGGTTGTCGAGGCTTCCGCCGTAGGCATCCGTGCGCTGGTTATAGAACGACGTCGCGAACTGGTCGAGCAGGTAGCCCTCGTGCACGGCGTGGATCTGCACGCCGTCGAACCCGGCGCGCTGGGCGAGCACCGCGGAATCTCCCATGCTCCGCACGGTCGCGTGGATCTCCTCGACCGTCATCTCGCGGCAGATGGCCTCAGACCAGCGGTGCTTGATCGGCGACGGAGCGACCGGCTGCGCGCCGCCCTGCAGGAAGGAACTCATGATGACGCGCCCGAAGCCGGCGCCGAGCTGGAGCATGATCCTGGCGTCGTAGGCGTGCACCCGCTCGACAAGTTCACGACTGGTACGAAGGAACGCTCCGGGGTTCCGCATCGGCATCGGCACACTGCCGTTCGGAAACTTCTCCGCCGGGTTGGTGACGGGAGTGATTCCCGTGATGATGAGCCCGACGCCGCCACGGGCTCGCGCGACGTAGTACTCGATGCCGCGCGAATTCCAGCCGCCCTCCGCATCGGAGAAACCGAGGGGCCCCATCGGCGCCATCGAGAATCGGTTCTTGAGCTCCATCGACCCGATGTTCGTCGGCTCGAACAAGCGTCGATATCGAACGGATGCGCGGGGCGGCGCCGGAGACGTGGGTGCAGCGGATGCTGGTGGTGCAGTCTTAATCGTTGGGACAGTCAGGATTGACGTAGCGGTATCCTCCTTGGTTGAGTGGATCCGCCAACATCGTTGTCAAGGGTGCGACTTCTTCGGAGAAGCCGCGACGGTCCCTCCCTACCCACGGTACGCTCGGCACGGCCGGGGAGCCCGAGGAAACGGCCGGATCGAACCTGTCAGGCTCAGTGTTCGTGGCGGTGGTGCATGTCGGGGTAGTGCTCGTGGGTATGGGTGATGGCCTCGTGCGTGTGCTCGTGTTTGTGCCAGGTTCCCGGCGACACCGGTTCGGCATGGTCGTGCTGGTGATGCTCGTCGTGGGTATGCCAGTGGTCGTGCGTCATCGGCTCGTGCGTGTGTTCGTGCTCATGGCGTTCGGTGAGGTGAAGCCAGATCCCGACAGCCATCAGGAGGCCGGCGACGACGAGCGGCCACGTCACGGCGTCACCGAGAATGATGGCGAGCACAGCGCCGAAAAATGGGGCGATCGAGAAGTAGGCCCCGGCGCGCGCCGTGCCGACGTGGCGCATCGCGACGATGAACAGAACCAGGCTGATGCCGTAGGCGAAGAAGCCGACGACGAGCGCCGCGGCGATGTTACCGGCTGCCGGGAGGTGCGCTCCGAGGAGGAATGCCAGTGCCAGGTTGACCGGGCCGGCGACGGAACCCTTGACGGCGGCGAGCCACGTCGCATCCGTCAGCGCGATCTTGCGGGTGAGATTGTTGTCGAGGCCCCAGCAGAGGCACGCGCCCAGAATGGCCAGCGACGGCCAGGCACTGCCGAAGTTCGCCCCGCCCGGAGCGCTCAGGATGACGGCCCCGGCAACGATCGCCAGCATTCCGAGGGCGATGCGCCGGTCGAAATTCTCCTTGAAGACGAACCACGCCAGCACGGCAGTGAAGACGCCTTCGGCGTTGAGCAGCAGGGATGCGCCGGAGGCCGGCATGTTCGAGAGGCCGAGCATCAGGAGCACCGGGCCGAAGATCCCGCCGAACAGGATCGCGCCGGAGAGCGGCACCCACTCGGCGCGGCTGAGCCGGACCCTGGGCGACCGGCGAATCAGTCGGATCAGGCCGAGGCCGATCCCGGATCCGCAGTACAGCAGGCCGGCCAGCATCCACGGGCTGACCTCGCCGAGGAGAAGCTTGGCCAGCGGCGTCCCTGCGCCGAACAGCACCGCCGACACCAACGCAGCCTGGACCCCGCGGTTGGCGAGGGCACCCGCCCTCGAGCTGTTCTGCGGTGATGAAGTATTCATCCGCACAGTCTCTCAGACGCTCGGGCGACCGCACTCGGGACGGTGGCGAGGATACCGGTTTCCGAGACGGCTTCTCCTCAACAAAGGGGTGCCGACCGGGTTATCCACAGGTGAATTGTGGGGTGGTGGATGCCGCGGGAATGTCGGTGGTGGTCCGTAGAGTGACCGGCATGACAGCTGAAGAACCCTCGGAATCCCATCCGGAAAGCCCGGTGGACAGCAGTGCCGATCGACCCGGAGACCGCGCGGCGCGGGCACCCGGGGCCCTTCTGACCGGGTCGACTGGCCGAGGTCATGGCCGAGGCTGAGCTTCCGGCCGGAAGATGTGGATCGCTTCGCGAACCGCGTAGTAGACGATCACATAACCGGCAAGCGGATCGGCCCACCACCAGCCGAGAACCAGGTCGAGTACGAGTCCGCCGAGCACGGCTACGGCGAGCAAGCCGTCGATGAACGTTACCCGCCCTTCGGTGATCAGCACAGGATTTCCCAGGTCGCGACCCGTGCGGGCCTTCCCGAATGCCAGCGCGAACATGACCACGGCGGTCACGCCGGTCCAGGCGATTCCAGCGACGCTCGGCGATGCGTGCTGCTGGGACACCAGGGCTACGGTCGAGTGCACGGAGAGATATGCGGCGAGCGCGACGAACGCGATACCGATCCACCGAAGCGCGCGGTGCTGCCGGTCCTCGCCGGTGCCGGACAGCTCCCAGAGCACGACCGTGCTGGCACCGATCTCGATGAGGCTGTCCAAGCCGAACCCGACGAGTGCAACCGACGACGCCATCGCCGCGAGAACAGCCAGGACAATGACCCCGACCACATTCCAGCCCAGGGTGAGGTACTCGAGCAGCCGCCCCCGCCGGAGGAGAACCGCCTGGGCATCAACGGCACCGGGTGAACGCATGCGCTCATTGTCTCAGCACCCGGCCGTTCCCGACATCTGGGCACCGGTTGTCGCGATGGCGGAGTCACCCTCCGGCCCGGCCACCTGGGTGTGCGAAAGCAAGCGGCAGGTATGGCCGGAGAACCATCTCACGTCGCTTCCGGCGGCACGCGCCCGCCTGTGCGCCACCACGCCCGGCGTAGAGTAGATGTGAGCCGACACAGGCTCCGGGCGTCGATACGACACAGCGTATTCGGCTCCCGAATCGCCCGAATCGCCATCGAAGCCGGCCGGAGTGATGCCTGGTTTCGCTGGCTGGACTGGACCGCCGCCTCGTCTTGATCGAGGAGATCAGCGCATCGGGCAGCAGCCGGAAGTCCTCGGTCGCCGCAGCATCCAGCTCGGCGCCGTGGATCGCAACCACGCTTGCCCTATCCCCACGCCAACCGCTCACGCCCGTGTCGCGCGGCTCCCCGAATTCGTCACCAGGTAAGGACCCACCCATGACAACACCCCTCGTCGAAACCATCAGCATCGCCAGCTACATCGACCACACCCTGCTCAAGCCCGAAGCCACCACCGCCGACGTCACCGCCCTCGTCGCCGAGGCCATCGCGCTCGGCACGTACTCGGTCTGCGTCTCCCCCTCGATGCTGCCGCTCACCATTCCCGCCGACGCCGACCTCAAGGTCGCGGTCGTCTGCGGTTTCCCCAGCGGAAAGCACCACAGCGTCATCAAGGCCGCCGAGGCAGCCCTCTCCATCGCGCAAGGCGCCGACGAGGTCGATATGGTCATTGACATCGGCGCCGCCAAGGCCGGCCGTTTCGCGGACGTGCAGGCCGATATCTCGGCTGTGCGGTCCAGCGTCCCCGCACCGAAGGTGCTCAAGGTCATCATCGAATCCGCGGCCCTGACCGATGCCGAGATCGTCGCCGTCTGCGAGGCCGCGGTTGCTGCTGGCGCTGACTTCGTCAAGACCTCCACCGGATTCCACCCCGCTGGCGGCGCCACGGTGCATGCCGTGCGACTGATGAAGCGGACGGTGGGCGACCGGGCCCAGGTGAAGGCATCGGGCGGAGTCCGCAGCTTCGACGATGCCCTCGCCATGATCGAAGCGGGCGCGAGCCGCCTCGGCGTCTCCGGTAGCGCAGCGCTGCTCGCCGGCGCCGTCCCGGCCGGAGCGGCCGGTAGCTACTGACCCCTTCACGGGCGAAAAGTTTCTGATCTCATTGCCCACGATGAACTGGTCGATGTGCGCCGTCGTCGACGGACGGAACACTGCGCAACAAAAGTTCCCTGTTCCGGAATCGCTGACTACGCTTTTCGAAAAGTCCGCCAGCCGAGGCCGCTTACCCCATCGTGAAGGACCAGCCATGACCGTTCTCGAAGAAGTCCTGTCCGCAAACAACGCTTACGCCGAAGCATTCGGCGACAAGTCAGAGCTCGCCCTGCCGCCGGCCCGGGGCTTCGCCATCCTCACCTGCATGGACGCGCGCCTCGATCCGGCCAAGTACGCGGGACTGAGCGAAGGCGACGCGCATGTGATCCGCAACGCCGGCGGACGCGCCTCCGACGACGCCATCCGCTCGCTCGTCATCTCCTACAAGCTTCTGGGCACCAAGGAATGGTTCGTCATCCACCACACCAACTGCGGGATGGAGTTCTTCACCGACGAGGTCATCCGCGGACTGCTCGGCAACAGCCTCGAGACGGCCGCCCTCGGCGAGGCCGGCTTCTACGACGTCGGCACCGGCCCCGGCTCGACCGAGGCGAAGTACGTCGACTGGCTGACCATCTCCGACCAGGCGTCGAGCGTGCTGGAGGACGTCGAGCGCATCAAGGCGCATCCGCTTGTTCCCGCGGGGATCCCGGTCTACGGCTACATCTACGACGTGACGACCGGCCGGCTCGTCGAGGTGCCCGCTGCGACGGCAGCCGGTTCGGTGCGCTGAGACCGCGCACCCCGCGCTGAGGCGCGGTGCAGGGGCAGGCCTGCGTGCGCGAGCCGGCCTTGTGCATCTACGGCGCGGGGGCGAGCATCCAGATGACTTCGCAGGCTTCTGCCGAGGACGGGTTGCGCCAGCGATGCGGATCCCGTCCGCGGAAGGTCATCGCGTCGCCTGTGTCGAGCAGGAAGACGTCTTCGCCGATGACCAGCTCGAGAGCTCCGGCCAGAACGAGGACGAACTCCGCTTCGCTCTCGAGCTCGTAGAGGTCCGGGCCCGCCGACCCACCTGGCTGGATGCGGGAGTGGATCACCTGCATGTGGGTTTGCACCCCGGGCGTCAGCAGGAATTCCTCGGCGCCCTGCCCCCCGAAGTTGATCGGCGCCCCTTCGCCGGCGCGCACGACCTGGGTGGCGGGCGCCTCGAAGAGCTCCCCCACCCGAAGCCCGACGACATCGCAGATCGCGACGAGGGAGGAGACGGAGGGCGACACCTGGTCGCGCTCCATGCGGCTCAGGAACCCCGAAGTGACCCCCGCCGCGGTGGAGACCGCCTCAAGGGTCAGGTTCTTGGCCTGCCGGGCAGCGCGGAGCCGCGCTCCAATCGGAATCTGACGTGCCATTTCAACGTCCCTACGGTTCGAGCCGAATCGCCACAGCTCGCACCGGGGCACCATCTGCCGCTTCAAAAGCTATCGGAAGAAGCGAGATCACCGGCGCAGGGAAGTCGATCGCAGCGATATTCGTCAGATTCTCCCCGATCACGCCGTCGACATCCGCAATGAGGTGGTGCACGGGGAATCCCTCACCGGGATGGGTTTCATCGGGGGTTTCATCGATGTTGATCGCATCGATCGCGAACGTTCGCGCGCCGAGCGCGATCAGGCGGCGGCAGGCATCCGCATCGAGAAACGGGTTCTCGAAATACCGGTCGGTGCCGTAGTGCTCGCTCCAGCCGGTGTGCAGGACGATGATCGAGCCCGGCTGCACCTGGTCGACGACCGGCTCGATGAACTCCCAGCCGATGCGGCCGCGGGGCCCTGCTGCCCGGGCGTCGACGATGACGCCGGGTCCGAAGAAGCGGTCGAGCGGGATCTCGTCGATCTTCAGGCCGGTCTCGCTGAAGTGGAAGGGGGCGTCCACGTGGGTGCCGGTCTGGGAGCCCATGGACACGTTGAGCAGATTGAAGCCGTCCCGCTCGATGGTGCTGTGCACGGAGAATTCGAGCACCGGATCACCCGGGTAGACCTGCGTGCCCGCGCCGACGGGAACGGAGAGATCGACAATCGATTGTTTCGTCATGGTAAATAATTCTTGCATATCTATCAATTTTCTCCCAGTGAACGTAATGTCATCTCAACTTCTTCTGCGCAGTCGGAGACCCCACCCGCTACGAAAGACAAGGCGTTCACCATGACCAGCAGCAACACTGGCGCCGGCGATTCCGGCACCGCCGTGCTCAATGCCCGCCCCAAGATCACCGAGGTCGAAACCCACGGGATCGACACCATTCCACACCCTGACCGCACATCGACGTGGGTCGACCTCCTCCGCATCCAGTTCGGCGGCGCCAACACGTTTGCGACCGTCCTGCTCGGCACCTTCCCGATCGTGCTCGGCCTCTCGTTCTGGCAGGCCGTGCTCGCCACCGTCGCCGGCGTGCTCGTCGGCACCGTCTTCCTGATGCCGATGGGCCTCTTCGGCCCGCGCACCGGCACGAACAATGCCGTCTCGTCCGGCGCGTTCTTCGGCGTTCGAGGCCGGGTCGTCGGCTCCTTCCTGTCCCTCCTCACCGCGATCGCCTTCTACTCGATCTCGGTCTGGGTGAGCGGCGACGCCCTCGTCGGCGCCCTCAACCGGCTCGCCGGCATCGAGGACTCCGTCGGACTCCGCACCCTCGTCTACGGCATCATCGGCGTGATCGTGATCGTCGTCGTCGTGTTCGGCTTCCAGTTCATGCTCCTCGTCAACAAGACGGCGGTCATCGCCAACACCGCCCTGATCCTGCTCGCGTTCGTCGCCTTCTCCGGCACCTTCGATGCGGGCTACAACCCCGGACCCGACGCCCTCGCCCTCGGCGGTTTCTGGCCCACCTTCGTCGCATCCGCCCTCATCGTGATGGCGAACCCGATCTCCTTCGGCGCGTTCCTCGGCGACTGGTCCCGCTACATCCCGAAATCGACGCCGACGAGCAAGCTCCTCCTCGCCACCTTCCTCGGCCAGGCGCTCACGCTCATCCCGTTCCTGTTCGGCGTCGCCACCGCCACGATCGTCGCCGGCCAGGCCGACTACGTCTTCGCCCTCATCCAGGCCTCCCCGATCTGGTACGCCGTGCTTCTGATGGTCGTCGCCTTCATCGGCGGGCTGTCGACGGGTACCACGTCGCTTTACGGCACCGGCCTCGACTTCTCCTCGGTCGTACCGCGCTTCAGCCGGGTGCAGGCCACCATCGGAATCGGTGTCATCGCCTTCCTGTTCATCCTCACCGGGCGGCTGTTCTTCGACCTGCTCGGTGCCGTCAATGCCTTCATCGGGGCCATCATCGTGACCACGACTCCCTGGATGGTCATCATGGCGATCGGGTTCATCGTGCGCCGCGGGCACTTCGACGCTCGCAACCTGCAGGTCTTCAACAAGGGCGAGACCGGTGGCGTCTACTGGTTCAACTCCGGCGTCAACTGGCGCGGCATGGTCGCCTGGATCGGCGCTGCCGCGATCGGACTCCTCTTCGCGAACTACCCGCCCGTCATCGTCGGCCCGTTCAGCTCCCTGGGCGGCGGCATGGACCTCAGCCTCGTGACAGCCGTCGTCGCGGGAGCCGTGCTCTACCTCGGCGCCCTCTGGATCTTCCCGGAGCCCCGCTACGTCTTCGGCGAGGAAGGCCCGCGGCTGGTTCCTTCCTCGAATGCGCCGCTCCAGGAGGTCGTGACCGACCACGCCTCGAGCGCTGCCCGCGTGCACGCCAGGGCTGCCGCACGGCGTGCGTCGTGAGCGACGACACGGTCGTCGCCGGTACCCCGGGCGCCGAAGCCCTCGCCGCCGCAGACGCGTTGATCTCCGACTTCGGAAACCATCGACGGGACGCCTACTTCTCCCGGTTCGCCCCGGAGGCGACGTTCCTCTTCCATTCGACGCCTGCTCGGCTCGAGTCCCGGGCGGCCTACGAACAGCTGTGGCACGAGTGGGAACGGCAGAACCACTTCCGGGTGATCTCCTGCGTCTCAGCTGAGCGTCGGATCCAGGTCTTCGGCGAGGTCGCCGTGTTCAGCCACGACGTCGCCAGCACCGTCAGCTTCGACGGCTCCGTGGAAACTCTCGCCGAACGCGAGTCGATCGTTCTGGAGAACCGGGGCGGCGAGTGGCTGGCCGTGCACGAGCACCTCTCCGCGAGGACCTGAACCTCCCGACCGAGCCGCAT
Organism: Cryobacterium sp. 10I5; assembly: GCF_035019865.1. Lineage (NCBI taxonomy): Bacteria > Bacillati > Actinomycetota > Actinomycetes > Micrococcales > Microbacteriaceae > Cryobacterium > Cryobacterium sp. 10I5. Next base: position 15,736 of record NZ_JASJVI010000048.1, on the reverse strand, counting down.
CCGGCATCCGGCATCCGGCATCCGGCATCCGGCATCCGGCATCCGCCCATGACCCTATCGACACGCGTCACCACCCAGTCAGCGAAGGAAGCATTCATGCAAGAGATCGATTCCACCCTCGAGATATCCGACGGAAAGTTCCACCGGCTCCTTGGACCGGAGGCGTTCCCCGCGTTCGGCGAAACCGGGGAACTCGAAGCGACCTGGGGTCGTCGCTGGGGCGCCGCAGACGAGGTCGGCCGGCTGCGCTCCGTGCTGATGCGACGCCCGAGCCAGGGCCTCGCGAATGTGCGCGCGAACACCTACAACGAGGAACTCGGCGCCCTCGTCGACCCGGAACTGCGCTGGTACTGGACCGGGCGCGACACCCCGGACCTCGACCTTCTCAACGCGCAGTACGACGACTTCGTGGGCACCCTCACCCGCAACGACGTCGAGGTGGTGTTCGCCCCCGAGCTTCCCGCCACGTTCACGAAATCCGTGTACACCCGCGACCCGTTGATCACGATCCCGGGCGGAGCCATCATCGGGCGCCTCGCCCCGCGGATGCGCCGAGGCGAGGAACAGTCGATCACGGCAACGGTCGCCGCCGCGGGGATGCCCATCCTCGGCACCGTCACCGGTTCCGGCCTCGCCGAGGGCGGCAGCTTCCAGAAGGTGCGGCCGGACACGGCGTTCTTCGGCACCTCGGTGCGCTGCAACCCGGAGGGGTACCGGCAGCTGGCCCGGATCCTCGAGGAATTCGGCATCAGTCTCAAGCGCGTGACCCTGCCGGGGTACCTCATCCACCTGGACATGTGCGCCGTCATGCTCGACGACGACCTCGCCCTCGTCAACCCGCGGCTGGCGCCCTACGACTACATGGCGCAGCTGTGGGACCTCGGCATCGAAACCATCGAGGTCGATCCCCGGGAGGAGTGGGCGTGCAACATGCTCGCCCTCGATCGCCGCAAGGTGATCATGCCCGACCACTTCCCGCGGACGGCCGAGATTCTCAGCGACCGGCACGACGTCGAGGTCCTGCCCGTCGCTTACCGCGAGATGCTCAAGAACGGCGGCAGCGTGCACTGCTCGACCATGGAACTGCAGAGAGACTGGAGCTAGACGATGACCACCAACACGATTGTCGACGCGAACGCCGAAGCGGATGCCGCAGCGCTCCTGGCCGATTTCCACACCATGTCCGAATTCGGCGCGACCAGCGGCGGCGGTGTCGACCGCCAGGCGGCGAGCGCGGCCGACGGCCAGACGCGGTCCTGGTTCTCGGCCTGGCTGGCCGACCGCGGCTTCCGGGTGGAGGTCGACCCGATCGGCAACATCTTCGGCCTGCTCGAGCTCGTGCCGGGCGCCCCGTACGTGCTGTTCGGCTCACACCTGGACAGCCAGCCCCTCGCCGGGCGGTACGACGGCGCGTACGGCGTGCTCGCCGCCGGGCATGCCGCGCACCGCGCACACCGTGATCTCGCGGCCTCGGGCATCACTCCCCGGTACAACATCGCCGTGGTCGACTGGTTCAACGAGGAGGGGTCACGGTTCAAGCCGAGCATGATGGGCAGCGCCGTCTTCACCGGCCGGCTCGACCTCGAGGTCGCCCTCGCGACGACAGACCCGAGAGGCACGAGCGTGCGAGAAGCGCTCGACGCCATCGGCGGCCGCGGCGGCTTCGTCGGACCCGACGTGGCCGGTTACGCCGAGATCCACGTGGAACAGGGCCGCACGCTCGAGGACGCCGGGGTACCGATCGGCGTCGTCGCGAGCACCTGGTGCGCCTACAAATACGAGATCGTCGTGCTCGGAGAGCAGTCCCACACCGGCTCAACCCTGATGCGGGACCGCCGCGACGCCCTCCTCGGCGCCTCCAAGCTCGTCGTCGCGATCAACGAGCTGGTCCGCGAGTTCGACGACGAGGTGCTGCACGCATCCGTCGGCGAGTTCACGGTCGGGCCCAACTCCCCCGTGACCATCGCCCGCGAAGTGCGGCTGCTCGCCGACCTGCGGGCCCGGGAATCCAGCATCCTTGCCAGTGCCTTCGAAATTCTGAAACAGCGGATGCGCACCATCGAGTCGGAAACCGGCGTGCGCATCGAAGTCCTCACCTCCAGCGTCTGGGAGAGCGGGCCTTTTCTCGAGACCGGGCTGGCGATCACCGAGACGGCCGCCGAGCACCTCGGGCTCGACAGCATGCGGGTGCTCACCCTCGCCGGCCACGACGCCACGAACCTGAAGGAAACGGTTCCCGTCATCCTCATCTTCGTACCGAGCGTGAACGGGGTGTCCCACAACGAGAAGGAATTCACCCACGACACCGACCTCGTCGCGGGCGCGCGCGTGTTCACCGAGGTCGTGACGAGGCTCGCGCTCGGAGACTTCGCGGGGTAGTCGCGGCGGCGCGGGTGACGCTTCGCGTCCGCGATCCGTCCTCTAACATGACCTCATGGGCGAGAGAGAGGCTGGGCACGGCGGAGGTTCACACTCACACCCCTCGCGTCGGGTGAGTGTGTTCCTGGTCATCCTCGGCGCCGTGGCAGCCGCCATCGGCCTGGTGCTCCTGCTCCTGCCGAGCAATCAAGCGAGCTTCGGCTGGTACGCGTATGCGCCGCTCGGCGATTCGACATTCTTTCCGCCAGCCGGGCTGCTCTCGCCACAGAGTCAGATCGGGATGGTGGTGTTCATCGTCGGGTTGGTCGCGCTCGCCTTCGGTGCCGGCTGGATGCTCGGGCTACGTAACGCTGCGAGCCGTTCGGAATAAGCCGGAAGTCCTGAGGTTCCGTATCAATGGATAGGCAATTAGGCATTGGTATTTTTGGTTTACCTGCTGCTGAACAGCGAGCGGCAAGCACTGACTGAAGAGGCCGCCAGCGCATGGCGACAGCTCTCGCAGGACTGGACGCCGGCAGGCATCTCGAGATCGATCATCCGTCCCTGAACACCTCCGATCACCATTGCTTGGCGGGTAATTGCGTGGTAGCTAGGGTTGCCGTCAGGGACTGACGCAAGGAGTTCGTGTCTGCTACTGACGCTCCCGAGCAAGCACTGTCTCGGCGAGATATCGGTTTCCGACCCTGTTCGGTTGGCGAGGTCGCGGGGAAGGTAGTCCTCCAGCCTCGGGCGCGCTCATGATTGGCGTGAGCGCCCCACGATCATGGCCTGGATTTCCCTCACGGACGGTGAATAGGACGGGCGGGCTTGCATCCTGAAATCCCGAAGGCGGGGCAGGCCGGCAATCGGCCCAAGGTCCCCGTCACGTGCGCGAGTCGATCCATACAGATACAGGCGCTCGAGGCCCACCAATTCCACAAGGGGCGCTACCGAGGGAATATCGCCGCCTTCGCTGACGTCCAAGAATTTCAGCACCGTACAAGCGCTGACGGCAGCGATGTCGGGAATGCTGCGGCAGGACGTGAGTTGGAGAGTCTGCAACACCGGCGAGCTTGCCCTCTGAAGCGCACTGATGTCCCGCAGCCCCCTCGCAAGATGCACACCAAGTTCCGCCAGCCACGGCAAATCTTCAAGACCGTCCAGCGACTGCACCTGCGGATAGTCCTTCAGGACCACACTGACGAGTCCCGGCACAGCGGTCAGGGGCATCAAGTCCCTCTCTGTGTAAGAGAGGATGAATAGTTTCCGCAGCTGCGCCGCGAAGCGAATCGACCCGTGGATTTGCGACCATGTCGCGGACAGAACGCGCAGCAGCGGAAGGCGGTCAAGCTCGATTCGGGCCTGCGGAGCAGTTTGGACGCGGAGTGACTCCAAGGTTTCCGACAGCCCGTAGACCGGCGAAAGGTCGCCAATTGTGCGCGCCAGGACGTGCAAACGGCGAAGTGGAAGACCCGCAACGAATTGAAGATCCCGCTCTCGAAAGCCCTTGGCATAATTCAGGACAAGCCCATCGGCGCGCCCAGTCAATATTGCATCGTGCGCCTGGGGTGACCAGTCGCCTGTGACGACAACATCCACGCCTTCAGGGGTCTGCTCGAGGACAAAGGTCATCGCGTATGCGGCTTGTTCGGCATCAGCTCACGTCGCCGAGACTCGACCGGGTTCACCTGATTCGCCAAGCTCTCGCTCCCTCCGAACCCATCGCCCGTCGGGTGCTCGGCAACCTCGCAAGTTGCCTTTCTGCCGAGCAGACCCATGCGTTCTCCAGCGTCTGCTTCCGCTTCTGCTTCTGCTTCTGCTTCTGCTTCTGCTTCTGCTTCTGCTTCTGCTTCTGCTTCCGTAAACCTACACTGACGCAGGAATCTCCCTGTGGACGGCAACAAAAAAGCCCCGGACTTCGCAGAAGTCCGGGGCTATGTGTAGCGGGAGCGGGAATTGAACCCGCGACACCACGATTCTGAATTAGAGGGTTTTAGCTAATCACGACGAATCGGCTCGGTCATTCTGACCAGCTTATTTTCTTGCTCGTGATCACAGCGAGATGGGGTGATTTCATTCAATGCGCGGGGTAAAAGCGGGGTTGGTCCGATCAATGCGGTGATTATGAGCCACCCCGCACTTTGAATTCGTGACGACCCTGGCGAGTCTTCGAGTGCGGTTCGGTTTCTGTCTACTCGCGATGGGCAATGCAATCGCTTCGACTATAGAACTGAGGACTCACATGTAGGACACGCTTCAACACGGGAGCATGACCTCCACTATGTCGCTGCGCGGTCAAGGTCAAATCCGCGGCAGCGTTGTCCCCGAGACGACCCGGCGAGCACGTGGGATTTGAACTCTGCACGTGCAATCATTCGGGCTGTTCTGCGCTCACGATCCGCGTAATTACGCCGAAGTTGGATCACCCAGACGGCCTCGAATCACGCGGTTTTTTCACAAGTCTTGCCATTTTGTTGCCACGACCGCTCCTTGTCCACGCTGAACAAGAGTCCAGTCTCCGGAATCCCGCATAGCACGACAGACTTCGATCCCGTCCAAGACAGGCAAACCAACGTCCAGGAGCACTGCCGCCGGGCGGAGGCTCCGGATGCGATCAAGTCCCCCGCGGCCATCGGTCTCCAGATGCACCGTGAACCCCGACCGCACAAGGGATAGGCGCTCGATATCCGCGATTGCCGGACCGTCTCCGACGACCAGCACGAGCCCCCTGTCGTCAGTCACAGAGACCATTAACCCCCGCGGACACGGATCTGCTCCCAGCGCACGCACGATTGGCGAAAGCCTTACCAGACCCGAACACTGATCTCACACTTTTCGAACAGGGTCCAGGCAGTGTTGATTGTGTCGCAGTCTCGTTGACATCAAAGGCCGAGCCGGGAGCTTTTTCTCATGAATCGAACCATTCGACCCAGCGCCCTTGGAGCAGCAGTGCTCACTGCACTCGCGACGCTGGTCGGCGCACCCGCTTTCGCCGATACGACATCCACCCCTGCATCTCTCTCCACTGCTGTTCACTCGAAGACACCACTCACCCTCACGAGCGTGCAGGCCGCCGCCGCCTCTGCAACCGGGAAACGAATCACCTCGTTGAACGCTGCGATCGCAAAAGTTACGGCCAGCACCTCACTTGTCAGCTCCGATAAGAGTGCTCTCTTGGGGACACTTACTGGCGATCTCGACGGCATGCACACTCTCGCGACGAAAATCGCCGCGGATACAGACCTCGCTCAGGCCAAAATCGACTACGCCGCCATCTTCAACACCTACCGTGTCTCTTCGGTCGTTCTTCCCCAGGCGGCGTACACGGTGCTTGCGGACACTGTGGTCTCCAAGTCGGCGGTGAAGCTCACCACTGAACAGACACGGCTCTCGGGCCTTCTCTCAGGAAAGGACGCATCTAAGTCCACTGCGGCGCTGCAGGCAGACCTCACGGACATGGCTGCCCAGATCAGCAAGGCCACCAGCACCGTTACCGGATTGGCCACCGGATCGCTCGCCGTCACACCGGAGCAGTACGCCGCCAACCACGACGTCATGAAAGCCTTCACGGCATCCGCAACCACCGCGCGCGCCGCACTCAAGCAGGCGCAGACCGACGCGAAGACCCTCCGAGCCGCACTCAGTTAGCTCCGAACCGATGCGGAACGGCTTCAATACAGCCATGCCATAGTTGTTTCATAGTCCTTTCCTAGAACAGAGACACACCCTGTGAGAATGAATGCGAGACGCAGCAGGACCGTTGTCGCGACTGCCGCTGTGATTGTCGCGGTCCTCGGGGCTGGCGGCTTGTTCCTGGTGGTCCACCCCGCATCGGCTGCGAGCCAGGCTTCGCAGCCCGCCCCGGATGCGTCATTGACGAACTCCGCCCTGCCCATCACAGGGACCGTGGAGACGGTGCACATTCCGGCGACCGCCTCCGGTTTCAGCGCTAGAGACGCTGAGGTTTATCTCCCGCCGGCTGCCCAGATCGCCAACGCCCCAGCTCTACCGTTCGTGCTGATGATGATGGGCCAGCCCGGAAACCCCGACGCTTCCTACATCGGATCCGTCCTCGACACTTTCGCGCTTACCCATAACGGTCAAGCCCCCATCGTCGTCGTCGCCGACCAGCTCGGCGACCCGAGCGTTGATTCCCTCTGCCTGGACACACCGGCACACGGGAACGTGCAGACCTACATTGAGCAGGATGTCGTCAACTGGGCGCGCGCAAACCTGCGCATTATGAGCAACCGGGTCGAATGGACCGTTGCGGGGTTCTCCAATGGCGGCCAGTGCGCAATCTCCCTGGCTGCCAGGTTCCCGGACGTCTGGGGAAACGTGATCAGTGCGTCCGGGACGACCTTCGCGGGAACCGAATCCGAGCCCACGGTTCTTGCCGATGTCTTTGGTGGAGACCAGGCCGCCTACGACGAGACGAAACCAGCGACCGTTATGTCGTCAACGTCCTACCCCGATACCGATGCCGTGTTCACCGTTGGTGCGGATGACTTCGTGATCGGGCCACCCCAGAAGGAACTGAGTACCGTCGCCCTAGGCGCCGGCATGGCGACCAGCTACTACGAAGTCCCCGGCGAAGGCCACACCATCGGGGCTCTCCTCGGAGGACTCACGAAAGCGTTCGAAGTACTGGCCCCACGCCTCGGATTTCAATACGTCCCACCTCAGCCCTAGCTGTACCGCTCAGGGTGCTGGGCTGGTCGGCCGCGCCGCGAGCGGATGCTGTGAAACTGCCAGAGAATATCGCCTCGGCGAGATGGATCAGTGTTCCGATCTACGAGTAGACAAGTGACTCGGCGCGCTCCGCGGCGTTGCCTATGACGACCGCACCAGGCAGTGCACGCAACGACAGAAAAGACCGCGAACAAGGCCCGCTTCGTCACAGCCTCTGGGCCGGTGCGGGAATCGATTCCACAGTCGCGGAGGTTTCACCGGCGCCATCATTTCCTGCAAGCTGGGCAGGGTCGGCGAACGGACTGCGGATTCTTCGCCGTCGCAGGTATGTTCTGCGGGTGAACGCACTTCCGACGAGGAGCGTAGCGAGGAAGAGCCATACGACTGTGAGGGGTTGGAACACCCAGTTTGTGATTCTTGCGATGGTCGGGGCTGGGTGCCACCCCTGAATATCGTTATTTCCGATGGCGCCGTCCACCGCAGGTATGGCGCTCACTTCCGGCCAGATCGGCACCGAGCCGGTCCCAGAAACGGTGTTGTCGGAAATGTGTGCATGACTTGTGTCGCCCTCGAGGTCCAAGCCGTGGTTGGTGATCTCAGTGAGGACATTCCCCGTGACGGAGGCTGTCGAATTGCGCAAAGATACGCCAGTGTCTCCCCCGGTGATTGTGTTTCGATAGACCGTCGATGATGCTCCGGCGTCTCGAATCGTGATGCCTCGGCTGCGTTGCTGCTGGAGGGTGTTGTCGGTTAACACCACATTGGCCGCGCCGTCATCCACGACAATGCCATCCTCGTTGCGAGCAACGCTGGAGTGAGAGACTTCCACATTCTGACCGCCGCTGATGCCGATTCCGTTTCGAGTGTTATCGGTACTGATGCTCTTCACAATCCGGTTTTCGCCGGAGGCAAGAGTGTTGGACCCCGATGGGCCGGGGCCGACGGCGAGGGGCTGCCCATCGATGTTGAAGCCGTCACGTCCGTTGTTTGCGGCGGCATCATCCTGGTATAGGACATTGGAACTCGAGGGGTAGAGCGAGAAGCCGTCGCCGGAATTGCCGATAGATGTTGTGTCGCTGATCGTGGTGTCGGTCACGGCTTCGTGAAGCGCGACCCCGTCAATGAGGCTCCCTCTGATTTGGGTGCCGTAGACGGTCACGCCGCGGGCATTGCTGGCAAAAATGCCGTAGGCATTGCCCGTGACGGTGACATGGCTGATCGTCGCGGACGCCGGGGAGTTTTGTTGAGCAGCTCCGGCTGTCGTTTTTTCCAAGTCTGACCCCGTCAACAAGGGGGCACCGTTTGGAACAATCTCCGTTCCTGAGGCTGGGGCACCGATGGCAGGTTTAAAGGTGCTCGACGGGGCGATTCCGGTAAGTGCGAGCCCACCAGTGTTTCCGCTCCAAAATCCGAGATTGGTGATCTGAACGTAGGTGAGATGAGTGTCGCCGCCGACTGCGCGAATGTATGCCCGGCCGTCGCTCGTGGTGGTGTCGGAGGTACCCTGGCCGGGATCCCAGCTCGTGATCGTCGCTTGGTTTGCTGACGTTCCGGACAAGTTCAACGATCCCCCGAGAGCGACGATCGAGACGAAGGATGTCGGGTCACTCTTTAGGCGCAAGGTGAGACCGTCGGGAGCGTCGAGCTTCAATGTCGCCCCTGCAAGTATCACGAGGTTCTCAGCGAGCAGGAAGGACCCGTCGGGCTGGCGAACGAACGTATCCGGGGCGAGGGCGAGCATGTCCGTGAGCGTGTATGGCGTGTCTCGCCCGGGCAATATCAGTGTGAATGTTCCGTTCGTTTCCAGCCGGAATGGACCCCGGAGGCCATGAACTCGGGACGGAGCGAGGACGGCCATGGTCCGTACATATTCGAGCCGTTGGCTTTCGCCGGTCACCAGGGCCGCCTCGCGATTTGGGTCGCCCGCGTACTGCAACCCCAGCACACGGCCGAGGTGCGCGGATTCGCCAGGGCTAGTCGCGGCGGATTGTTGTACGGCGTTGATGCCGAGGATCCATGTTGCCCCGATCGCCGAGAGCACGATCAAGACCAGAGCGGTAAGCAAAATGGGCCGACGGATGCTCACGGGTCGCCGCACTCTGCGTCGCAGACACCGCCTGGCCTTTCGTGGCCCCGGTCGTCGTCGCCGTTCTGGTCCTTCTGGCAGGTCGACCGTATCTGCTCAGTTCCAGGGTGCAAGCCCGGTTGTGCAGTCACCGACGAAAGCATGTATCCGGTCCCTTGCTACTAGATGAGACTCCTGAAAAGGACTCAAGCGCGATGAGCGGAACAATCATCCGGGTCCGACGAAGGAGACGGTCCTCCGAACCGTCGCGCAAACCTGCCAGTGCCCTCAGCGCCAGCAGTGAGAATATATACAGGCGAGCAGGTGGTCGATAGGTTCAGTCGCCGCCAATGTGGTTAACCACATACGCGGTTTTCGGTGCGGACCTAAGCTGTTCGCGGCATCGCAAACCGGAGCCCATTCGCAGTGCGCGCTAATCTGTGAAACTGCCCCAGACACTGGTCCAGACCTCAGAAGGTTTTCAGGATTCGGAGCCGGTTCCATCGGAATGCGTCTGGAATGCTCGTCAGGTAGACCGAAACATTCTCTAGCCACACCGCCGGCATCGCTGCTCGCCAAGCCTTCATCTGGTCGTTCATTCCTTGGCCGCGTTAGCCCGACGGGGCGGCCCAAGTCACCTCTAATCAGTTGTCCCTTATTCTTCAAAACTTCCCAGGGATCCGGAGCATTGGCGCCGGCCGTCCCGGTAGACCCCGGCATGAATACGTGAGACCCATGGAAACTCCTTCTCGACTGCGCCCGCTCGACACATCATCAAGGTCTGCCAGCGAGCGGCCGAGGACCGTGCCGGCCACGAGAATCAGCCTGGGACGATTGGTGCGCACGCCGTCAGCTGATTACTTTCTCCTGTTGGGCGTGACTCTGTTTCTTGTCCTGTTCGGCCTCGCCATGGTGTTGTCCTCATCGTCTGTCGATTCATATGTGAGCAATGGGGGGTTCTTCGGGGTCCTCCTCCATCAAGGCTTCATCGCGATCGTTGGTATCCCGTTGATGCTCATTGTGAGCCGGGCACCATTGAAATTCTGGCAACGCATCGCCTGGCCGGCTCTCATCGTGACGTGTCTGGTGCAGTGCCTTGTCTTCACGCCACTGGGCGTGACTGTTGCCGGGAATACGAACTGGTTATCGGTAGGAAGTTTCCAATTTCAGCCTTCCGAAGCCATCAAGGTCGCCCTAGTCATCTGGCTGGGCACGATTCTCGCCCAAAAGCAGAACCTGCTCAGTGACTGGCGCCACGTGCTCATCCCCGTCTTTGGCGTTGGCGGTGCCGCCGTACTGCTGGTAATGATCCGCGGCGATTTGGGAACAACGGTGATCCTGGGCGCGATCCTGTTCGGCTCCTTGGTCTTCGCCGGGGTGCGGATGCGGATGCTCGCGATCCCGCTGGGAGTCGGAGCGGTGGGCGCGGTCGCAGCAGCGGCAGCGAGCACCAACCGGCTGACACGCGTTCTGGCGTTCTTTGGGACAGGATGCGATAGCAGTTCGAAGACCATCTCAGCTGCGTGCTGGCAGCCCCTCCATGGCACGTGGGCCATGGCTGATGGCGGGATCTTCGGCGTGGGTCTCGGTAATTCCAAAGCCAAATGGTCTTGGTTGCCTGCCGCCGACAACGATTACATTTACGCCATCATCGGCGAAGAGCTCGGCCTTATCGGCGCCATTGTTGTCCTCCTCCTCTTCATCGTCCTCGCGATCGCCTTCCTTCGCATCATGAGCACGACCTCGCACTTGCAGGTCCGTGTGACAACTGCCGCCGTGATGGTCTGGGTCGTCGGGCAGGCTCTCGTCAACATGGGAGTCGTCCTGGGCTTCGTCCCGGTCCTGGGCGTCCCCTTACCGTTGATCTCCGCGGGCGGCACCGCCCTGTTGACGACGCTAATCGGGATCGGTGTGGTGCTCTCCTTTGCTCGCAACGCCAGACGAGCACCCATGTCATCTGCACCGTGATCGGACGGTCCCGAGGCGACGATCATCGCCCTCACTGCGGTTCAATACGACGGCACCACCGCACCGAAAAGTCTTGATCGCGTTTCAGTTCAGGATATTCACGGCACGGGAGATCACGAGTGCGAGCAGGACGAAGCCCGTGAGCGCTTGATATCCCATCAATGCTTTGGCCCGGACCGTGAGTGGCATCACATCAGTGGGGCTGAAAGCCATCATGTTATTCAGCGAGAGGTAGGCGTAGTCAAAGTAGCCCGGGCGCCAATCCTCGCCTCCGGGTGCTCCATCGTGTTGAGGGAAGCGGAAGTCAACTGTCGCCGTCGACCAGAGAATCGGGTCCCGGCGAGCGATCGGCCCCGAACGGTCGAGCTCCCAGTAGACCAGCGAAAAGGCGAGCACATTGGTGATCCACACTTGCCCGGCGGTAAGCAGTACATCCGGGCCGCTGACGTGCCCATAAAGAAGTTGGCCTACGGTAAAAACAACGGTCACTTGGTTCGCCAACGTCAGCAGGGTTGCCAGTCCGATTGACAGCCAGCGGGACCACGTCGTCTCCTTGGAGAGGCGGCGCGGGTTCAGAATCGTGAGTGGGATGACCAGGAGAACACCCAGCGAGGGAACCACCCAGCGTGGGACGAGCTGGACCTTCTCAGGAATGAGCAGGTAGAGGACGAGGCTCACGATCACAGCAGCCAGTACAGGCCACCGGTGCTCGTGTCGCTTTGGGGGTTCCGTCACAACTGTCACAATCTGAAGTGTAGGTCCGCCCGATGACCTCCGATCGCCGATGCTGCTGCCTCGGACTGACGCCAAGGAGCCTCGGAGTGACTGAGCCTTGAAACAGATTTACTGTCGTTACGACGCGGGTCACGCTCACGGTTCTCGGCCACCGATAGTGGAGGATTCAGGAAATCGAACCTGACAAGGTGCACCGACTTGCACATCCCCCGGACACCTGATGTTAACGCGGGCAATCAGGAAGCGCAATTGCAGGGAGAACGTGCGACGCGCTCAAAGGCGCAGGGACCGTGAGCCTCGATGAGCAACGATCACGAGGTGCCCGGATGATTTCTGGGTGATCATGACGTCGTTGTTGGCGAGCGCAATCGTGAGAGCGCGGACGCGTGCACGTCTGTCCCCGACACGGCCGCTCGTCTTGTTTCTCTTCTTCCTCCAGGACTGGATCAAGGTATTCAAGGGGCTGGGCCGTTCCATCAGGAATCGCAATATCAGTCCCGACGATGTCTCTGAGAAACTCGGCTGGCTCCTTGTCATCGCAACGATTCCCGCAGGCATCCTCGGGCTCGCGCTGGAAAAGCACATCAGAGCCCTGTTCGCGTCCCCGGTGGTCGCCGCCGGATTCCTCGTCGTCAACGGACTGATTCTGTTCACGGCCGAGCGCCTGCGGTCCAGACCACGCAGAGCATACGCAGCCGTCCTCACCGCGGATGATTCCGTAGGCTTGCCGACTCGGGGGATGCCGGGCGTGGGTTCACAGGTAGAACTGCCCGACGGGGCCATCGCGCGGCTGACATGGCTGCAGGGCTTGAGCATCCGTGCCGCAGAGGCAGCCGCGCTCATCCCGGGCATTTCACGCTCCGGATCCTCCATGGTCGGAGGTGTGCTGTCTGGACTGGATAATCAGACCGCCGCCCGCTTCAGTTTCCTGCTGGCGACGCCCATCATCGGCGCAGCGGCCGCCTTGAAATTGCCTGGGCTCTTCGCCCCGGAACTCAGCGACGAAAGAGGAGTGTTCCTAGTCGGATCGCTTTGCTCCGCGGCGGCCGCGTGGTTTGCGACCAAGTTTCTGCTCGGGTTCTTTGAGACCCGAACTCTGAAGCCCTTCGCGATTTACTGCGTAGTCGCTGACATTGTCTTCGCAGCGCTTCTTTTGGTTTTTCGCTGACCCTTGTTCCGTAGTCCTTGCTATGCCCCCCCCATTCCGACGGGACCGAGGGGAATACCTCATCATGCACAGCCCAACGGAAGGCCGATCTCGCTAGAAGCTCGCTCAGGGCTCGGCGGCAGCCACGTATGCCCCTCGCTCGGGGTGTGGCAACGCTCTGCTGGCTCTAGTTGCCCTTGCTGCAGGTTTGTTCGGCGGCGGTCTGCCCGGTGACCGTGGACGGAAGAACTGCACCTGTCGGCGTCGGCGTTGTCGTGGTTGGAGTCGCGACCCCGGGCGTCCTGGCCGAGGCGGACGGGCTCGGCGTTGGCGTTGGCGTCGGAATGGCTGTGGCTGTGGCTGTGGCTGCCGATTTATCGATGACTGCTGCGCGGCCGGGCAGCCCGCTGAGGACGATGGGCTGGTCGGCGACGAGCGCGGCGTTCACGATGGTGGCCCCGGTCGATTGCGGGATGACCCGGTTCACGTCCTGGGGGTCAGCGACGGTCGGGTATTGGAGGAAGACCATGTTGGCCAGGCCCGTGTCTTTGAGGGCGAGTGCGATCTGGACCAGGGTCGTCGGGTTTGTCAGGGTGTCGGACAGCAGCATGTTGCCTGTTGCGGCTTTGGCCAGGGCATACAGCGTGACCGGGTTCCCGAGCACTCCGCCGCTTTCCACCTTCCGGGCCAGGGCAGCCATGAAGACTTGTTGGTTGCTGATCCGGCCGAGGTCACTGCCGTCACCGACTCCATGCCGGCTCCGCAGGAACGACAGCGCTTCGTCGCCCACAATGGTCTGTTGGCCCGCAGCCAGGTGCAGGGGCGGATTCGTGTAGAGGTCATTGATCGGGGACGCGATACAGACCGTGACGCCACCGACGGCGTTGGACATGGCCGTGACGCCATCGAAACTGATCTGCGCGGCGAAGGGGATCTGGAGTCCGGTGAGCTTCTCGATCGTGACCACGACGCAGGAGAGTCCTCCGCGCGCCAGCGTCGTGTTCAGCATCACCCGGCTCGACGCGGATGCGGTCGACCCGTCCGTCTGGGGGCAGGTCGGGACGGCGACCATCAGGTCTCGCGGAAAGCTGATCACGCTGACACTGTGGTGATCCTGCGCAATGTGCAAAAGCATGGTGACGTCGTTGTTGCCCGCTCCGGCGCTCGCGGCGAGCTCCGCGCTCGTCGAGTAGGCGCCGCCCTGTCCGGTGCGGGTGTCCGTCCCAGTCAGGAGCAGGTTGACGCCTCCGGTGATCGCGGCGACATCCGCAGCTGGAGCCGTCGTGCTACTCGAGGGATCTGCAATGTGTGCGAGATGCACTCCTGGCTTCACGCTGCCGGCGAGATCCCAGGCAGCTACTCCTGCGACGCCTCCCCCGCTGACAATGAGTACACCGGTTGTGAACGCCAGAATCGTGCCGACGGATCGCCATGGGCCACGTCGGACGAGTCGCCCGTGCCTGACCGGTAATCCAGTGGAACGCGCGTGAGCACGTAGTTTTGGGTTGTGCATCGCCCTCACCTTTTCCTCCGCGCTGAACTAATTTGGGGCGCTGCCATCTGTTTCGACCGAAGCCTACGCAATCCTCGCTGAACGGTGACTGGATGGCGGCCGTGCACCCTGAGGTTCTGCTCGGATCGTTTTCGGGTCGCCCAAGTTCCGGGTCGCGGTCACTGGTGGCGGCGTGCACATTCATAAGTTGCGGCCCTCCGGATCGGTTGGTCGAAGATGCCGGTCGAAGGTGAAGGCGAGCGGTTGACCGGCGGGAAGTTCGTCACCGAGCTGAGCCGCGTTTCCGCTCAGTGTGGAACGAAGGCCCCGGATCGACGCGGGGCTCGCGATAATCAGGACCGTTTGGTGGGCGAGGAGGAAGGAAACGACACGCTCGGAGTAGAAATCAGACATCACCGGCGTCGCGAAGGCATTCGGGATGGCTGCCTCCGTATCGGGAGCGCGAACGTTGCCTTCCCGTACCGGCCGCCGGTGTCCATCGGCGTCGCTTGGGTCCCAGGACCTTTCGGTCCGGCTGAGCCAGCGATCCCGGTGACTGCGATCGTGCCGCAGGTTGGCGCGGGCACGGGGCCAGGCTGGCTCTATGTCGAGGCGACGATCTGAAATGACCGTGCGCGGGAGCTTGTGTAGTTCGCACAGGAGCGTATTGACGAATCGAATACTGTTTGTTCGGGGCGGGGTGAACACGACGTCGGGAGAGAGCCTGGCCGCGGCCAGCAGATCCGCCGCGCGTCGAGCCAGGGTGACGGCCAAATCGTCTACGTCGGTTCTGCCGGGCGTCTCGATGGCTGTCTCGTTGTGAGCAGGGACAGAGTCGATAGTGTCCCCGAATCCCAACAGAATCAGTACACCGAATTCACTCATCCGCCTCGCGCTCCTTCCACAGAGGGATGCTGCAGCATGGGGCGTCCCTCGACTTCGAGGCGACGGTTGTGCAGGATGACCACAGTCAAACACCATGCAGCCGGGCAATCTAGGAAGGCCAGCATGTCCTACCACGGGTTGGATCCCGGGCCTTGTCCTGGCTCACGGCATCGTTATTCGCCAGTGCGCGGTGGACTCACTCTCTCTTCTCCTGCGGGTTTGAGCGTAGCCACACCTTGCTTGCGGAGTGGTAAATCAGCCGCGTAACGTGACTCTCGCAAGGCGCCAGTTGTTAGCTGAGGCTCCTTTGCGGATACTGGCGAGTCGCCCTTCTCGGTACCTCTAGTCCACGTTGTTGGTACCGCTTGTTCCGAGTAGGTGGTACTGCGGCTGG
>NZ_JASJVI010000047.1:0-29929 GCF_035019865.1 Cryobacterium sp. 10I5 | reverse complement strand
GAGCGAGGCGGGGGGGCGGGTCAGCGGAAGGCGCTCACCCCGGTCAGGTCGCGGCCGATCAGGAGGGACTGCACGCTCTCGGTGCCCTCGTAGGTATGCAGGGATTCGATGTCGGCGAGGTGGCGGATCACGTGGTTCTCGAGCAGGATTCCGTTGCCGCCGAGCACGTCGCGCGCGGTCGCCGCGATCTCGCGGGCGGCCCGGGTGTTGTGATACTTGGCGAGGGACGCCTGGATCGGACGCATGGTCCCGGCCGCGTCGAGTTCGGCGAGGCGCAGGCAGTAGAGCTGCATCGCGGTCAGCTGGGACAGCATCCGTGTGAGTCGTTCCTGCACGAGCTGGAAGCCGGCAAGGGGCTTGCCGAACTGGATGCGCTGGTTCGAGTAGCTGAGTGCCGCCTCGAAGACCGCGGTGGCGTGGCCGAGCGCCGACCAGGCCACGCCGAGGCGCGTGGCGAAGAGCACCGTCGCGGTGTCCTTGAAGGTGCGGGTGCCCGGCAGCAGGGCGTCGAGGGGCACGCGGACGTTGTCGAGCACGATACGGGCCTGGTGGATGCCGCGCAGGGAGCCCTTGCCGGTGATGGTCTGGGCCTGGTAGCCGGGGGTGTCCTGCGGCACGAGGAACCCGCGCACGTTGCCGTCGTCGTCGCGGGCCCAAACCACGGTCACGTCGCCGACGGAGCCGTTGCCGATCCACTTCTTCTCGCCGGTGATCACCCACTCGTCGCCGTCGCGGGTCGCGGTCGTCTCGAGCGCGACGGAGTCGGAGCCGTGGTCGGGCTCGGTGAGGGCGAAGGCGCCGAGCTTCTCGGCGCGGGCGAGAGGGACGAGCCACTCGGCCTTCTGTGCGTCGCTGCCGAAGAGGGCGATGCTGCGGAGCGCCAGCCCGCCCTGCACGGCCACGACGGTGCCCATCGAGCCGTCGCCGCGGGAGATCTCCATGTTGACGAGGCCGGCGGCGAGCGGCGACATCGGGGTCAGGCCGGGGCCGACCACGCCGTCGGTGAGCAGGTCGAGTTCGCCGAGCTTGCGGACGAGGTGCAGCGGATACTCGGCCTTGTCCCAGGCCTCGGTGACTTCGTCGAGGGTCTCGATCGCAAAGGCGCGGGCCCGGTCCCAGAAGGCGCGGTCGGCGGCGGGCACGTCCCGGAAGAGTTCGTAGTAGTCGGTGTCGAGCGGCACGGATACGTCGTAGTTGGGCACGGTTCCCCTCCATTGGGTTCGGCTGGTCAGCAGATCGGTCGCTACTAGTAATAGTTGACACTCAGTGTCAGGTCAAGTGACACTGAGTGTCAAATCGCTGCACGTGCGCCGAGGCGAGCGGATGCCTGCCCACGAAATGCAGGATCTCCCTGCCCTTGAGGCCGTGGGAGCCTCAGCGTCAGTCTCGTCCTGCGTTTCGGTGCGCCCCGGCATCCGCACCCGGAGCGCTGCCGGCGAGACGCCCGCCGAGGGCGCGGGCGACCTCGCGGGTGAGCTCGCCCGGCGTGATCGTGCCCGGGAACACCGCCACCACCAGTTCCGGCGGCGACTCCCCAACCTGGCCGTGCACCGCCTGCCCCTGCCCAGCCGTCGAATCGGCCACGTCCGGATGGAAGAGCCGCCCCACCTCGCGGAGTTCTGTGGCGAGTTCCTCGGCGAGGCGTGCGGTGCGGTCGGCCTCTGACGCTGCATCCGTCGCCTCATCGCCTGCGGCATTCGTCGGGGACGAGGCCGGGATGGCACCGCGGATCAGGCGGCGGAGTTCGTAGTTGTGCGTGGCGGTGATCGCTGCGGCGTAGCGGATGGCGGTGAGCGGAGGCACGTCTGGACGTGCGGAGCGGAGGTAGGCGGCGAACATCTGCTCGTAGCGGATGGCCATGATGGTCTCGCGGTCGCGGAGGGTCGGGGTGTCGCGCACGACGAGATCGCGCACCCGGACGCTGTCGAGCCGTTCGCGGAACCGCTCGAAGACCATCGTCGCGGCATCACGGATCGCGCGCCAGGGGTCCTCGTGCTGCACGGCGAAGTACGCGGTGATCTGCACGGCGAGTTCGTCGTGGTCGGCGAAGATCACGTCTTCCTTGGATCGGAACTGACGGAAGAAGGTGCTGCGCGAGATGCCGGCCGCCCGGGCGATGTCGGTCGCGGTCGTGGCCTCGTAGCCGTCGGTGCGGAACAGGCGCACGGCGATGTCGGCCACCTCGACGCGGGAGCGCGCACGCGTCGGACGGGGCTGGGCGGAGGCCTCTGCTGCGGGAACGGACATCAGTCGTGAAATTAGCACGGAATCGGGCTCTCTCCTGCGCGCCCGGTCGCCGGAACCGGACTGGCTCAGCGGCTCAGCGCAGCGCGGCGAGCTCCTCCGGCTCGGCGATCACGTCGACCATCGCGGCGCCCCGGAGCACAGTGACCGGAAGCGGGCGGCCGATGGCATCGCCGAACAGGAGACGCTGGAGGCCCTGGGCGTCCTTGACCTGTTCGCGGCCCGCGGCGAGGATCAGGTCGTTGGGCTTGAGGCCGGCGCGATCGGCGGGCGAGCGCGCGATCACGTCCACGACACGCAGGGCCACGTCCTGGTGCACCCGCACGGCCACGTCTGGCGGCAGCGGTATCGGAGTGCTGACCAGGCCGAGGTACGCCCGGCGCACCCGCCCTTCCCGTTGCAGTGCGTCGATGATGCGCCGGGAGGTTGGATTGATCGGCACGGCGAGGCCGAGTCCGACGCCGGCGACGGCGGTGTTGATGCCCACGACGACGCCCCGCGAGTCGGCGAGGGCTCCGCCGGAGTTCCCGGGGTTGAGGGCGGCATCCGTCTGAATGACGTCTTCGATGACCCGGGCAGCCGACCCGGAGCGGGTCGGCAGGGAGCGACCCAGCGCGCTGACGACCCCGGCGGTCACCGAGCCGGCGAGGCCCATCGGGTTGCCGACCGCGACGACGAGCTGGCCGACGCGGAGGGTGTCGGCGTTGCCGAGCCGGGCGGGCTCCGGCAGGGTCAGCGCGCGGGAACGGACCACGGCGAGGTCGGAGAGCGGGTCGGAGCCGACGATCTCGATGGCGCTGCTCGTGCCGTCTGAAAAGAGGGCGCGGCCGGCATCCGCCCCGAGCACGACGTGAGCGTTCGTGAGCAGGTAGCCCTGTGCGGAGTAGAGCACGGCCGAACCGGCGCCGCGGCGCACCCGGCCGCGCGGCGTGGCAACCGACATTTCGATCGCAGCGACCTGGCGGGTCACGGTCGCGGCGACCTCGGTCACGACCCGGGAGTACGCGTCAAGCGGACCCTCCCTGGTGTCGTCCCCCGCATCGCTCATCGCCTGTCCTTCCGTTCTCACCCACCGCGGTTGCAGCGGATGCCGGCCAATGTACCCGGGGTCCGCCCGCTTCGCCGTGCCCCGCCACACGCCCTCGGCGAACACGGGAGCCGGGCCGAGCGCCTGACCGCAACCTGACCGCGGGCGCCATCGGCCACCGCTCCGCGCCCGCCGCTCCGTAACGTAGGGAGCGGACGAGCGGAGTGTGCGTGGCAGAGATCGAGCAGAACCCCCTGAGCAAGGTTCCCGAGGTGACCGCCGCGTTCTGGGTCACCAAGGTGCTCACGACCGGGATGGGTGAGACGACGGCCGACTACCTCGTGCACCAGATCGACCCGCCCGTCGCCGTCGGCCTCGCGGGCCTCGGCCTGCTCGCCGCAATGCTCCTGCAGTTCGCCGTCCGCCGGTACGTCGCGTGGGTCTACTGGCTCGCCGTCGTCATGGTGAGCATCTTCGGCACCATGGCAGCGGATGCCGTGCACGTCGGCCTCGGAGTCCCCTACCTGGTGTCCTCGGTGGCTTTTGTCCTCGTCCTCGCCGTGGTCTTCCTGGTCTGGCGGACGACCGAGAAGTCGCTCTCGATCCACAGCATCGTGACGCGCCGCCGCGAGGCCTTCTACTGGGCGACGGTGCTCACGACCTTCGCGCTCGGCACGGCGGCCGGCGACCTCACCGCCATGACCTTCGGCCTCGGCTACCTCGCGTCCGGGATCGTCTTCGCTGTGCTCATCGCGATCCCCGCCCTCGCGTATCGCCGCTTCGGCATGAATGCGACGCTCGCATTCTGGTTCGCGTATGTCCTGACCCGGCCGCTCGGGGCATCCTTCGCCGACTGGGCCGCCGTCTCGACCGAACGCGGCGGCCTCGACCTCGGCACGGGGCCGGTGAGCCTCGTGCTCGGCGTGACGATTCTCGCGTTCGTCGCCTACCTCGCGGTCACTCGCCGCGACGTCGAATCGCTCGCCCGCCGGACGTAGGGTCCCGCGCCCCCATCACGGCCGTGAGGTGTCGCAGATCGATGTTCACGGACGTCCGGAACGTCGATCTGCGACACCTCACGGGGATCGGGGGCTGGCGCGGCGACGGCCGCGGCGGAGGCGCGGCTACTCGGCGCCGAGGCCCGCTGCCGAGACCGGCTTCTCTCCGGCCGCCGTGCGTACCTTGTTGAGCGCGGTCAGGTCGAACAGGCCGTTCAGGTCGCCGGTCTTGGTGGTGCCTGCCGTGACGCCGTTCTGGAGGCTCACCGGGAATGTCGACGCGAGCGGGTCGGTCGAGAACGTCACCCTGGTCAGGGCGCGGGAGATCACGGCGTCGGAGAGCGCCTTGCCGCTGTCGGCGGTGAGCTTCTTGTTGATCACTGTTGCGGCATCCGTGGGGTTCTTCGTGAGCCAGTCGACGGATGCAGCGTTGCCGGCCACGAGGGCCTCAACGGAGGCGGGGTACTTGGTCAGGAATGCCTTGCTGACGAGCAGTACGGTCGTCGGGAAGGCGCCGTCCGGCCACAGCGAGGACTCGTCGACGAGCACCTTCGCTCCGGCGTCGACGACGAGGCGGGAGACCCAAGGCTCCGGCAGCCAGGCGCCGTCGATGGCGCCGCTCTGGAACAGGGTGAGGGTCTGCGCGTTCTCGGTCGGTGTGATCTTCACGTCTCCGCCGCCGGAGGTATCCGTCGTGAAGCCCTGGCTGCTGAGCCAGGAGCGCAGTGCGACGTCCTGGGTGTTGCCGAGCTGCGGGGAGGCGAGGGTCTTGCCCTTCAGGTCGGCGGCGGAGTTGATGCCTTCGCGCACGATGAGGGCTGCTCCCCCGCTCGCGGCGCCCGCGACGATCTTGACGGACTCGCCCTTGCTCTTGATATAGCTGTTGACGGCCGGGCTCGGGCCGATGTACGCCGCGTCGATTGCGCCGGCGCTGAGCGCCTCGATCGTCGCGGGGCCGGCGTTGAAGATCTGGGTGCTGAGCTTGGTGCTGCCGAGCGAATCCTGCAGCAGGCCGTTCTCGAGCCCAACGAGGGCGGGGGCGTGGGTGACGTTGTCGAAGTAGCCGAGCCGGAGCTCTGCGGCCGGGCCGGCTGCCGTGGCGTTCGAGGCGGCATCGGCCGAGGCGGCGCATCCGCTCAGGGTGGTGGCGAGCAGGGCGACGGATGCCGCACCGAAGGCGAGGCGCATCCCCGCGCGACGAGCAGTGGTGTGGGTCTTGGTGGACATGGGCTTCACTTCCATTCGGTGGACGGCGTACCCTGCGGCACCCGGACTGGTCGCGAGACCTGGGTGGTCTCGAGACGACGTTATTCACCGAAAGTCCTGGGCGCATTCCGGCCGGTCACGCCCGGTCACGAAACGTAGCGCAACGTCACACAGCATCGACGGGCCCGGCGCTGCGGCGCCGAGACTCGGCACAGGCGTTGACCCCGCTGTCCCGCGGATGCTGCTTGACTGAAGTGTGCACACACCCAAAACCCGCTGCTACCGGAACGGGGACCTCGTCGACGAGGGCTTCCCGCTCGCCGACGTCTCCGAACACCTTGCCGATGAGGGCTGTGTGGTCTGGGTAGACCTGTGCTCGCCCGGGGAAGCGGACCTCGACCTCCTCGCGGAGGAACTCGGCCTGCACGCCCTCGCCGTCGAGGACGCCCTGAAGCTGCACCAGCGTCCCAAGCTCGACCGGTACTCCGACCACCTGTTCCTGTCGGCGTATTCGATCACATTCTCGCCGGAGTCGGCGGGCGTGGAGACCTCGGAGATAGCGGCATTCATCACCGACCGGGCCTTCGTCACCGTGCACAAGGACCCCGACTTCCCCATCGACGCCGTCGTCGCACGTTGGGACTCCTCCCCCGACCTCGCCTCGAACGGTGTCGCGTTCCTCCTGCACGGCCTCCTCGACTTCCTCGTCGACGGCTATTTCGAGGCCGTCGAGGCCCTCGACGAACAGGTCGAGGAGCTCGAGAGCCAGCTCTTCGAGCCGAGGAGCGACCAGGAGGCGGTGCAGCGTCGCTCCTTCGATCTCCGGAAGAGCCTCGTGCTGATGCGCCGGGTGATCCTGCCGATGCGTGAAGTCGTCAACACCCTGCTGCGCCGGGACGTGCACCTGCTGCCGAATGACATGGCGCCGTACTTCCAGGACGTCTACGACCACGTGCTGCGTGCGATGGAGTGGACGGAGAGTCTCAGGGACCTCGCAACGAGCGTGCTCGAGGCGAACCTCGCGATTCAGGGCAACCGACTCAACGTCATCACGAAGAAGGTCACCGGGTACGCGGCGATCATCGCGGTACCCACGGCGATCACCGGTTTCTACGGCCAGAACGTCCCGTACCCCGGGTTCAGCGAACTGGGCGGTTTCTACAGCTCCATCGCCCTCATCATCGGCCTGTCCGCCCTCCTCTATCTGCTCTTCAAGCGCAACGACTGGATCTGAGACCGGCACGATACGCACGACGGGCCGATGCCGGGGGCGCCCCCGGGGGGGGGCGCCCCCGACATCCGCTGCCGCTACAGGGCGGGAGCCCCGACAGTGTCGAACATCGCGTAGTCGTCGGTCACAAGGGTTCCGTTGCTGAACAGGTTCAGCCCGAAACTGATCGCGGTGGCACCGGCCGGAAGCACCGGGGTCGTGAAGCTCGCCTGGGTGAAGGCGGATGCCGTCGCGAGCCACGGGCTCGACGTCCAGTATTGCCAGGTCCCGCTCGCATCCCGGTAGTAGACCGCGAACTGGGTGGACGTCGTCGACGTGTACCAGGCCCGGAGCGAATAGGTGTGCCCGGCGATCGCGGGCGGGGCGCAGGCCCCGCTGTCCAGGCTCGGCAGCAGCTTCGCGTCACCGTTCGCGTAGTTCGTCACGACAAGCTTTTCGGCCTTGGTGCCGGTGTGCGCCGTTGCGACGGTCGTGAATGCGGCCGTGTTGGTGCCGTAGCCGCCGATTTGGTAGCACTGCGGAAGGGCAGCGACGCCGGCGGTCTCCAGGCTCGAGTTCTGGACGAGGTTGGTGCCGGGGGCCGGCGGCGGCGGTACGGGCAGGGTGGCGGCGTCGAAGGCCGTGTAGTCGTCCGTGGTGAGGGTGCCGTTGCTCAGCAGGTTGAGTCCGAAGGTGATCGCACTCGCGCCGGCGGGCAGGGCAGGGGTCGTCCAACTCGCCTTCTGGTACGTCGCGGACGCGGCGAAGAGCGGGCTCGCGGTCCAGTAGGTCCACGACCCGAGTCCGGTCCGGTAGTAAACCTCGATCTGGGTCGCCGCCGTGGACTTGTACCAGGCCGAGAGCGCGTAGGCCGTGCCCGGGGTGGCCGCCGGGGCGCATCCGCCCAGGTCGGGGGTCGGCAGCCACTTCGCGTCACCGTTGGAATAGCCCGTCATGGTCAGGCGGCCGGCCCGGTTGCCGGTACGGCCGGGGCTGACCGTGGTGAAGGCGGGGGTGTTCGTGCCGAATGAGGCGCCCTGCCAGCACTGGGGCACCCCGGCGGTGAGGGTCTCGAAGCCGGGGTTGGAGACCAGGTTGCTGCCGACTGGCTTCGGCGCGACAGCGGGGCCGGAGACGACCGCCTTGACGGTGCCGCCGATGACCTGGTCGACCGTCTTGATCGTCGTCGTCGCCGGGCGGGTCTTCAGCCACTGCACGAACTGGGTGAACAGCGTCGGGCTGATCGTGAGGGGGTCGGTGAGCCCGGTCGCGATGTGGTGGAAGGTCAGCTGCTGCCAGCCGCCCGCGGTCTCAGCCTGGATGACGGTGTTCTGGAGGTCGGTCAGACTCCAGGTGTTGTCGACCTCGTCGGGAGCCTGGGTGAGGTACGGGTCGGCCGGCGGGATGCTCTCGGAGAGTGCACATCCCGTGCAGCCGAACCGGGTCTGGATGTCGCCGAGGCCGCGGGCGCTGTTGTAGCCGCAGTTCTTGACGATCGTTTCTGTCGCAGGGGTCAGCAGCGAGGCGAACGGATAGGCGAAGCTCGTCACCCGGAATCCCCAGTTGGTGAGGTTGACCCTGTCGTTGCAGACCTGGCGGGTCGCCTCGTCCGTCGGCAGGGTCGCAAGGTCGGGGTGCGTGACGGTGTGGCCGCCGATCTCGTTGCCATCGGCGACGAGACCCTGCATCTGCGCGACGGTCAGATAGCCGGGCTGATTCACGTAGCCGGACGGAGTGTAGAAGGTGCCGTGCAGCCCGTTCGCTTTGAGGATCGAGGCGGCGGTCAGCTGGTCCGCGTTCGCGTCGTCGAAGGTGAGGGTGATGACGGCGGGAACGGCGGCGCTTGCGGGAAGAGCAGCGAACCCGTCTGCGACTCCGACGGAGACGAGTGCGAGCACGAACGTTGTGGACCAGGCGAGCCAGCGCGGACGTCTCCGACTGAAAGTACCGGTCAGTCGTTGTTTGGTGGCCGCAGGAAAGCGTGGCTGAACGTCCATGTCGCTGAGCTCCATTCTGGGCCCCTGCCTTCCGCGCCGGGACGGCACGGAAGACAGTCGGGTTAGGGCGCCGAAATCCCCATTAACGGGTGACCTCTCGGCCCTGTCAATGCGCGGCGCCCCACCAGAATGGGGGGCAAAGGGGGATGCCTACGCCGCGCGGCGCCGACCCGTCGCGAGCCCGTAGATCAGGAGGACGACGATGGAGCCGCCGATGGCGAGAAGCCAGGTCTGCAGCGAGAAGAAGTCCTGCAGCGGTGCGTTGAACAGGAGTCCGCCGAGGAACCCGCCGAGGAGTGCGCCGACGACGCCGAGGAGCAGCGTCACGAACCATCCGCCGCCCTGCTGGCCGGGGAGGATGAGTTTGGCGATGGCCCCGGCGATCAGGCCGAGGAGAAGGAAGCCGAAGAAGCCCATGGGGTGCTCTTTTCTGGATTGGTCACACGTGGTTGCGGATTTTGTGGTGAAGCGGTGGAGCTGTCAAGCGGTCATGCGGTGAAACGGTCATGCGGTGAAACGACGTCGGCACGGCAGGCCGGGGCCCGCCGTGCCGAAAAGGACTAGTCCTTGAAGACGTCCTTGATGTTCTCGCCGGCCTTCTTGGCGCTCGCGGATGCCTGCTCCGCTCGCCCCTCCGCGACCTTGGAGTCGTCGTTCGTTGCCTTGCCGATGGCCTCGTTGGCCTTGCCCTTGAGGTCTTCGGCCGTGTTCTTGATCTTGTCCGATGCGCTCATCGTGTTGTCACTTTCTCTCGGTGTTTCTCTGGGGGTGCCCGACGCGGTTGCGCGGGAAGTCTGGTCGTCTTCTGAGGGGTGATGCACGTCGTTGATCGTGACGTTCACGGCCGACACGCCGAGGCCGAGGAAGTCTTCGATCGCCCGTGTGATGCTCGCGCGCACGTCGGCGGCGATCTGCTGCACCGGAGTCGGATACTCGGCCACGATGACGATGTCGACGACCACGTCCGAATCGCCGACCGTGACGCTCACACCCTGGCTCAGGTCCGTTCCGCTCAGGGCCTCGCGAATGGCGCCGAAGGCCCGGGCGGGCGCGCTGCCGAGCGAGTGCACTCCGGTCACTCCACGGGCGGCGACACCCGCGACCTTGGCGACAACACTGTCGCTGATGACGGTCTGTCCGCCCTGCAGGTCGGCCGATTCATCGCCGGACGCACCACCGGACGAGTCGCGATCGGAAATACCGCGGAGAGCACGGGAAAGCGGCATGATGGGTATTCTTTCGTTGTCGATGGGCGAAGATCGTGATGATCGTCACTCGTATGACGTAGGCCGCGACCGGTTCGTCACGCGGAGATCGAAAATTTACTGGGCGCACCACGGGGTGATTCGGGAAGGACGTGATGACAACCGTTACCAGGCTCGCCGTGCCATCCGCTCTCGACGCGGCCTCAGACGCCCTGCTCGCCGACCGCGCGGCCGACGGCGACGTCCGCGCCTTCGAGGTCCTCGTCCGCCGCCACGGCCCGCTGATGCGCGTGCACGCGACGCGCATCCTGGGGTCGAACGACGAGACCGACGATGTGGTGCAGGAGTCCTTCATCACGGCCTGGCGGCAACTGCCGACCCTCGAGAACGGCGCCGCGGTGAAGAGCTGGCTGATGCGCATCTGCGGTCGCAAGAGCATCGACCGGGTGCGCGCCCGCCGCGACCACGCCGACATCACCGAAACGGATGCCGCTGCTCCGGCGACCCTCACGCCGCACCACGTCGCCGAGACGCAGGAACAGGCCGAGGCACTCGCGCGGTGCCTGGCCGAGCTGCCGGACGATCAGCGGCGCTGCTGGACCCTGCGGGAACTCGGCGAATACAGCTACACCGATATCGCCGAAGAACTCGACCTGCCCGTGTCGACCGTGCGAGGCTTGTTGGCACGCGCCCGAAAAACCCTGTTGCGGGAATTGGAGGACTGGCGATGAACACCCCAGACACCCCCTTTGTGGCTTTCGACCCCGACGAGCTGGCCGAGGAACAGTCGCGCCTGTCCGGGCACACGATCGAGGACCTCAACGACTACCTCGACCGCGGCCGCACCCCGAGCGATTCGAGCATCGACGATTCCCTGGCGTGCACAGTGGCACTCACCCGCCTCGAGCGGCTGCGGGCTGCCCTGCGCCGGGTGGACTCGGCCGCCGTGGACAGGGAGGCGGAGCGGACCGACGGCTGGGTCGCGACCATCATCGACAGCATCCGGCTTGAAACCCGCGCCGGTCGGCGGATTCCGCTCACCTCAGACTCACCGGTCGCCCGGCTGGCGCTCACCGAAGGCGCGGTCATCGGTGTCCTGCGCACGGCGGGGGACGGGATCGACGGCATCCTGATCAGTCGCTGCCGCCTCGAAGGCGACGTCACCGAGCCGGGAGAGCCGATCACGGTGCGCCTCGACGTCTCGGTCGGGACCGACGGAATGAACACCGGAGAGAGTGTCCGGGACCTCACGGCACGCCTGCGCGCGGCGGTCTACGCGGTGCTCGTGCAGCAGACCGAACTGACGATCGCGGCCGTGGACATCACCGTCACCGACCTGTACCTGACGACAGCCCTGCCGACCTCCGAAGGAGAAGCCGATGAGTGAGCCCGCTGTCGCTCCCGATCGACTCGACGACTACATTCTGGCGGTCCCGGGCGTGGACGCCCTCTACCCGGCAGGTCCCCTCCTGACCACTGTCGTCGCCTCGGTTGTCTCCGCGCTGATCCCGAGCGTGGCTGCGCCGAATCCGATCGTCGTCGTCGAGCGGGCCGGCGGACTCTCGATCTCCGCGAGCATCGGCGTCGGCCCCGATCATGCGGCACCGGATGTCTGCCGCCGCGTTCACGACGCGATCGCCGAGCACTTCAGTCGCGCCGGAGACCCGGTCATCGCCGAGATCGCGGTCACGGTTGCCCGCATCGGCTGAGTCGCCCGCATCGGCTGGCCGCCGGCAAGCGCCGAGGAAAGACCGGTCAGTACCCCGTCGTCACGGCGGGTCCGCAGCTTATGGCCGACCGCGCCGGGCGCGTGCCGGCCTGCTTTTTCGCTCGCATGGCATCGTCGGCATTCCTGAGGAGCACCTCGATCCGGGGTAGCTCGCTGGCTTCCCCGGTGTCCTCGGCCATCGCGATCCCGATCGTCGCGGAAACGCACAGGCGCCGACCCTCGCAGGCGAAGGGACTGGCTGCACTCAGCACGCCGGTGGCGCTCGTTTCCTGTGGTCGCGTTCGGGCCGCAGATGCGGCAGGATTGATTCCGTACCGACTGGTACACAATAGTCCGGAGGAACCCATGCTCATCGCCGCCCAAATCGTCGCCACCGTCGCCGCCCTCCTGCATGTCGTCTTCTTCCTGTTCGAGAGCGTGTTGTGGATGCGACCCGCCGTGTACGGGCGGTTCGGGATCGCATCCAGAGGCGAGGCGGAGACGATTCGTACGATGGCCTACAACCAGGGCTTCTACAACCTCGCGCTCGCGGTCGGGGTGCTCGTCGGAGTCGTGCTGCTCGCGCAGTCCGGATCCGCGTTCACCGCGGGCAAGACGGCCGTCATCTTCGGAACGGCGTGCATGTCCATCGCCGGAGTCGTCCTCGCCTCAACGGGACCCTCTTACCGACGTTCGGCCGCACTTCAGTTCTTCCCCGCTGCCGTCGCCCTCGTCCTGGCGAGCGCCGCCTGAGGAGGTAGCCCGGTTTCGTCGACCGGGGCCGCCACGCTGCCCGGTCAGTCCTGGTGCGGCCCTCCGCCGGCGATGTCATCCTCGAGGAGTTCGGTGATGTGGCGGAGCGTCTCGGGGGAAACGTCACCGAGGGTGCGGGCTGCAAAACTGACGACGCGCTGCGCCCGAAGCTTCTTCACGAAGGCGAGCTGGGAATCAACCCGTTCGGGCAGGTCGTCATCGGAGCCCAGCAGGTAGGCGGGCGGGATTCGAAAGAACTCCGCGATTCCGGTCAGGAGGTCGGCGTCGGTGACGAGCGGGCCCGTACCGGCGATCATGTACGCCCAGCGCGCGCGCGAGAGCGACAGGTGCTTCGACCGAAGATCAGTGGCGATCTCGCGGTACGTGTGCGGGGTGTTACCCTCCGCGACGACGACGTCCAGGAGCAGGTTGAGTTTGCGCGCCAATTCGACCTGTGGTGTGGACGGAGCCAGGCTGCTCTCCGGGGTGCCGGTCATGCCGTGTGTTCGCCTGCCAATTCGGGATGGGTTTGACGTTCGGTGGCGTCCAGGAGGGCCTGTTCCGAGCTAGACGTGTCCTGAGGATACAGCAGCAGGCTATCCCTGATCTCGACATATCGGCGATAGAGCCGCGCGGCGGGGTCGCGGGAGAAGACCAGCCGGAGTCGCGGAACCGGCGCTTCCATGCTGAGCTCTGGGGACGAAGCGAGGAGGCGCTCCCAGAGTGGGGAAAGCCGCCACAGCAAGATGCGGTCCCGCGCCCGGCGTTGCGCCGCGATTGTTCCGTCGACGGCGGCCGTGAGCCCGAGTCCGACGACCATGCTCAGTGGGGAAAGGAGCAGGGTCGCGAAATACAGCGGCCGTGACCAGTTGCTGAAGTCCGAATCGTGGTGCATGACTGTGGTCGTGGCATTGGTGATGCTGACAAGCGCCCAGACCAGTACACCGAAGCAGCCGAGCACGACGAAGCCGAGCGAGACCCTGGTCAGCGTGCGACCCTGGCGGCGCATGTCCCCCAGGCAGGCGAGAGCAACCGAAACCGAGAAGTACGCGAAGACGACCCAGGTTGTCGAGGCGTAAATCGTGTAGTCCCAGCGATCGAAGAACGAGTGGTGGATATCGTCCGTGATCCGCCAGTCGGTTCCGAAGAACAGGACCGCCTGAACGACGATGACCGCCGCCGTCACGCTGATGGTCACTCGCGCCTGCCGCCGGGTGATCCCATCGGGTGATGCCGCCGCCTGGACGAGGCTGTTCACGAGCGCGACCGCGACGATGGCCACGGCGTGCAACACGAAGTAGGTCACGTTTGCGCCGCCGATGGCGGAATCGATCACGGCATAGATGGGATCGGGCTGAAGCGTCATGAGCAGGGCGAATGTGGCCAGCAGCCAGAACAGCAGCCGCCGGCGTCCACGGAGAGCGGAAGGCAGGCAGACCAGGGCTGCAATCCACAGGAGTGCGCAGACGATCACCTGCACGATCACGACCATCAGAGCACCCGCCCGAATCCGGTCTGCGGACCGTGCCGGGCGTCGGTGCGATCGGTCAGCATCGTCAGGGCCAGGCAATCGCCGATTGCCTCGGCGAGGGCCTCCTGCTCATCGGTGAAGCCGCTCCGCGCCAGGGCATGCACGATCGCGTCATAGGGAATAAGGGGAGCGAGAAGCGCGACACGGTCGGCCGGCAGACGTTCCTTCTCCCCGTCGAGGATCATGTGTCCGAATTCGTGGTTGATGAACTGCTGACGATGCACGGCGGACTCCGTGGGAGCGTAGTGGATTCGTTCAAAGTCCTCGCCGTCGACCTCGATCCAGAGCCCGCAGATCCCGGATTCCATCATCCGCGCACTCGCCGCGCGGACGACGATGCGCTTGTGCCGCAGCCCTTCCATGTGGCGGTGCAGCAGGTCAGCGGTCAGCGGTCGTGGCAGGTTGAGCGCCGCGACAAGCTCGCCCGCCCGCTCTCGACGTTCGTCGTGATCCATGGTCATTCCCCCACCCATGCCGCATCCCGGCGGATCCCGGAAACGTATATTGGACATGTCCAACGTCTGCTACGCTTACCTTCGGTTGGACATGTCTAGGTTACAGTTCCGGGGGGAACGCCGTAACCGGCATGTCCGGACCAGGCACGACGCGAAATTCTGGGCGACAGCGGGGGCGTCGCCGCGTGCGTGGTGCGGAGCTGCCCTCAGGCCTCCGCACCACGCAGCCGCCTCCTCGCTGTCCCGCCGCGCTGAGCCGTCTCAGGCCATTGCCTGGCCGAAGAGAATCAACGACCAGGCCAGAGCGACGAATGCAGCCGTCGCTGCCGCCGTCCGCACTCGGTTCCAGGTCGCCCATCTGGCCTCGTGGAACTGGCTCCGCACTACAGCCAGGTCCTGGCTCCGTTCCGGCACCCGTGCCGCCTTGATCCCGTTGTTGAGGGGCACGTGGACCGCGACCGTGATGACGACATCAGCAAGGGTGAGCACTAGGGCGGCGGCGATCCACGGCGCGCCCGGACGCCCCAGATTCGTCAGCACGGCGGCCCCTGTCATCACGAGAGATCCGAAGAATGCGCCCAGCATGAACCAGGGATTGATGATCGCCCGATCCACCGCCTGGAAAGCCACCACGAAGGTGCGGTCGTCGACGGTCTTCAGCCCGGGCATGATCGTGTGGGCGTAGAGCGCGAAGACGCCCGCCGTGAGCCCGGTCGTGATCGTCGCCCCGAGAAGCACGACCCCGGCGAGGATGTCGGCAATCACGTGTGGCTACGATCGTGAGGTGTCGTCATGGCGCACAGTCAAGCACCAGCAGTGCGGTCCATCCAGATTTCGATCCAGAATCCTGACTCATTCCGTCTCTATTCGTCCGGCGCGGCGCGAAAAATGCTCCTGTGGTCTGACCACAACAGGTAGTATCGATCTCACGCCCCAACCACTAGATATGGTCTTTCGCCCGACTTACTGTCCCGCTCGATTGTCGTGGGGAGTATTAGTCAAGGAGACGACAGCGCGTGTTGAAGATGGATACCCCCGGCACCGGGACGCCTACGGCCGGCAGCAGTCTCAGCACACTTATGGTGGCAAAACGCGATGGTCGCCGGCTCGCCTTCGATGACGCCCGGATCTATGCGGCGCTGGCCAAGAGCTTCACGGAAGTGAACGGCGAACTGACCCCGCTCACGCACCGGATCATCCGCGACCTGGTCGCCCGCATCGACCGCGAGATAGCCTCGCGCTTCGCCGTCGACATCAAGATCTACGAAGTCCAGAACATCGTGGAACACGCCCTGCTCGACAGCAAGGAATACGACGCCGCAGAGGCGTACATCAATTACCGGATCCAGCGTGACTTCGCGCGCAGCAAGTCCACCGACATCAACCACTCGATCATCAAGCTGATCAGCAAAGATGAAACGGTCGTCAACGAGAACGCCAACAAGGACAGCGACGTCTTCAACACCCAGCGCGACCTGACCGCCGGCGCGGTAGGCAAGGCGATCGGCCTGAAGATGCTTCCGCCGCACGTTGCCAACGCCCACCAGAAGGGCGACCTGCACTACCACGACCTCGACTACCACCCCTATGCGCCGATGACGAACTGCTGCCTCATCGACTTCAGGACCATGCTCAGCACCGGCTTCCGGATCGGCAACGCCGACGTCGACCCGCCCCGCTCGATCCAGACGGCCACCGCGCAGATCTCCCAGATCATCGCGAACGTGTCGTCGAGCCAGTACGGCGGATGCTCGGGCAACCGGATCGACGAGGTGCTCGCCCCCTATGCCGAGAAGAACCTGCAGAAGCACCTCGCCGACGCCCGGACATGGATCGCCGACGAGTCCCAGCACCAGCAGTTCGCGGAGGAGAAGACCCTCAAGGACATCTACGACGCGATGCAGAGCCTCGAATACGAGATCAACACCCTGTTCACCTCGAACGGGCAGACTCCGTTCACCTCGCTCGGCTTCGGCCTCGGCACCAGCTGGTTCGAACGCGAGATCCAGAAGGCGATCCTGCAGATCCGCATCGAGGGTCTGGGCCGCGAGAAGCGCACCGCGATCTTCCCGAAGCTGATCTTCACGGTGAAGCGCGGCCTCAACCTCGACCCGAGCGACCCGAACTACGACATCAAGCAGCTCGCGCTCGAATGTTCCACCAAGCGGATGTACCCAGACATCCTGAACTACGACAAGATCGTGGAGCTCACCGGCAGTTTCAAGGTGCCGATGGGCTGCAGGTCCTTCCTGCAGGGCTGGAGGGACGAAGACGGCAACGACGTGTCAGAGGGCCGGATGAATCTCGGAGTCGTGACGCTCAACCTGCCGCGGATCGCCCTCGAGGCCGCCGGCGACAAGGACAAGTTCTGGAGCATCCTCGCCGAGCGTGTGAGCATTGCCCGCGATGCCCTGCTCTTCCGGATCGAGCGGTGCAAGGAAGCGACCCCGGAGAACGCACCGATCCTCTATGTGTACGGCGCCTTCGGCCAGCACCTGGAGGCCGGCCAGTCCGTCGACACTCTATTCAAGAACAAGCGCGCCACGGTGTCGCTCGGCTACATCGGCCTCTACGAGGTGGCAGCGGCGTTCTACGGCGGAGCCTGGGAATCCGACCCCGAGGCGAAGGACTTCACGGTCGACATCCTGCGCACGCTCCACGACCGCACCCAGGAGTGGAGCAACGAGTACGGCTACCAGTTCAGCGTGTACTCGACCCCGAGCGAGAGCCTGACCGACCGGTTCTGCCGGCTCGACACCGCGAAGTTCGGCTTGGTCGAGAACATCACCGACAAGGACTACTACACCAACAGCTTCCACTACGACGTGCGCAAGAGCCCGACCCCGTTCGAAAAGCTCGACTTCGAGAAGGACTACCCGCAGTTCGCGTCGGGCGGGTTCATCCACTACTGCGAATACCCGATCCTGCAGCAGAACCCCAAGGCGCTCGAGGCGGTCTGGGACTACTCCTACGACCGGATCGGCTACCTCGGCACCAACACCCCGATCGACCGTTGTTACGCCTGCGGCTTCTCGGGCGACTTCGATGCGACAGAGCGCGGCTTCGAGTGCCCCGAGTGCGGCAACGCCGACCCGATGACCTGCGACGTCGTCAAGCGCACCTGCGGCTACCTCGGCAACCCGCAGGCCCGTCCGATGGTGCACGGCCGGCACATGGAAATCACCTCCCGGGTCAAGCACATGGAGGGCGCCACCGGCATCAGTGGGGCGGATGCCCCGGCACCGGTCTCCGAGGATGCGTAACCCCCGGCCCGGCGAGTGGCTGTCTGAGAAGCTGAGCCAGCGATACGTCGGGGACTACAAGCCCTTCGTCTTCGTTGACGGCGAGGGCGTGCGGTGCAGCCTGTACCTGTCCGGGTGCCTGTTCGCGTGCGAGGGCTGTTTCAACGAGGCCACCTGGAGCTTCCGCTACGGTCAGGAATACAGCCGGGAACTCGAAGACCAGATCCTGGCCGACCTCGGCCAGGAGTACGTCCAGGGCCTGACCCTGCTCGGCGGTGAGCCGTTCCTCAACACCGGGGTGTGCCTCGGTCTGATCGACCGGGTCCGCCGGGAGTTCGGCTCGTCGAAAGACGTGTGGTCCTGGACCGGATACACCTTCGAGGAGCTGCTGCTCGAGAGCCCGGACAAGCTCGCCATGCTCCGCGGAATCGATGTTCTGGTCGACGGCCGGTTCGAACTCGCGAAACGTGACCTGAAACTGCAGTTCCGGGGCAGCAGTAACCAGCGGATCATCGATGTCCCCGCGTCCCTGGCCGCCGGCAAAGTGGTCCTGTGGGCCGGACTCAGGGATGCGACGAGCACCTTCGAACAGATCGAGAAACGCCAGCTGATCTGAGAACCGGTCGTCACTCACCCGACTGGCTGGTGGCCTTGGCCTCTGTGAATCAGTCCGCGGAGAGATGAAAAAGGGGCCGTGACCACGTGGCCACGGCCCCCTTCAGACAAGAAGTGCTAGGCGGCCGTGCTCGCCGTCAGCGTTTCGATCGCCGCAGCCAGGTCGGCCTTGTTGTAGCTGGCTCCGGGATTGGTTGAAATGTGGGAGTAGCGGACCGTGCCCTCCTGGTCCAGCAGGACGCCGCCGGACTGCTGGATGGCGCCGAAGACCTTGCGGAGCAATCCCGCTTCGGCGTGTGCCGTTCCGTCCTTGCCAATCACTACCGGGAACGGCACACCGCGCTTCGCCTTCCACGCGGTCGCCGCGGCCTCGTCTTCCGGCACGGCGACGATGACCTGAACTCCCGCCGCCGCCAGCTCATCCTGCTGCGCGGCGAGGGTGCGAACCGCTGCGTTGCACTGAGCGCACGACAGCGCGCGCATGAAGTAGACGAAGACGTTCGAGGTTTCGCGGTAGTCGGCGAGGTTCAGGTCTCCCCCGCCGATCTCCCGAAGCTGCAAGTTCAGGGTGGAGCCGATTTCGAGTGGCATGTGATTCCTCCGGTTGGGCCGTGCGCGGATGCTGGTGACGGAACGGTGAGTGACGGGATGGTGGGTCACGGAAAGGTGAGTGACGGATGGTGGGTCGTGGGACAACGGGTGACGGATGGTGGTGGCGCGGCCGGAGTCGGCCAGACCGGTCACCGACGAGCGCACCTAGTGCGTGAGCGCACTTCGCGACGACGAGCGCAGGGTCTCGGTGAGGTCCGACATGCCTGAGGTGATGCCGTGCAGGCTCTCCAGCAGGTTGCTTAGTTCGTTGACCGTGGTGATCCCGTAGGCAGGATCCAGGCAGCGCACGGTTGAGGTGACCCGGTCATGCAGCTGCCGGCCCCCGGGGGTCAGCGCCACGATCACCGTACGCTCGTCACCCTTCCGGCGTTCGCGGGTCAGGATCTGGCGCGCCTCGAGCCGTTGCAGAAGCGGGGACAGGGTGCCCGAGTCGAGGAACATGGCACTCGCGAGCGCGCTCACCGAAGACTCGCCCTCGGACGCCAGCACGACGAGCACCAGGAACTGGGGGTAGGTGATGTCCTCCTCGGCCAGCACGGCACGGTACGCCTGGGTCACGGCGCGGGAGGCCGCGTACAGGGCGAAGCACGGCATCTCACTCAGAGGACTCGTCACGTCCCAACCTTGGCACACAAACCTTTTGCGCACAACTAATACTCGAACCAGCCCGCCACTGGACCAACGCACAACAAAGCCCCCTGCATCCCGGTGATGGACCGGGACGCAGGGGGCTTGGTCGTGCCTGTTACTCGGCCAGGCTCTCGCCGGCTCCGTTGCGGAGGAGCAGGGTGGCGCCCGCGGCGATCACGGTGACCACCAGGGTGGTGATGCCGATCACGATCGGGATGTTGCTCGTTCCGGGAGGGGCCATCAGGGTGAAGATCGCCGGTGCGAACGCTGCGAGCATCAGGCCGACGTTCTGTGAGACGGCGAAGCCGGTGACGCGCAGCCGGGTGGGGAACTGCTCCTGGTAGGCCGTGGCGAACGTGGCGTTCCACATCTGGAAGAAGATCGACATGGCGAGCACGCCGAGGATCAGCACGAGGGCGAAGTTCTTCTCCTGCACCGCGAAGAGGAACGGGATCGACGTGAGGCCACCGCCGAGGGCGCCGGTGATCATGAGCGCCTTCCTGCCGAAGACGTCGGACAGCTTCCCGAACAGCGGGATCGTCAGGGCAGAGACCGTGTTGATGATGAGGATGATCCAGAGGAACTCACTCGTCGTGAAGCCGACTCCGTAACTCTCCTGCTTGCCGAAAGTGACACCGAAGACCAGGGTCGCCGTGCCGATCACGTTGGCCAGCGTGCTGATGACGCAGATGAGCAGCATGCGCGGGTAGCGACGGAACAGTTTGATCGCCGGGGTCTTGAACTCCTTGATCTGGGCCTGCTTCAGGTAGGCGGGCGGCTCTTCGATGTTGCGGCGGATCAGGTAGCCGGCGAGGATGACGACAGCGCTGAGCAGGAACGGAATCCGCCAGCCCCAGCTCTGGAAGGCCTCGGCGGGAAGCGCGGATGCCAGCGGAAGCATGAAGGCGAGGGCGAGGATGCTGCCGATCTGGGATCCCTGCAGGCTGAAGCTCGCGAAGAAGCCCCGCTTGGAATCGGGCGAGTGCTCGACGATGAGGGCGTTGGAGGCGCCCAGCTCTCCGGCAACCGCGAAGCCCTGGACGAGCCGGAGCACCACCAGCAGGATCGGCGCGAGGATGCCGACCTGGGAGTAGGTCGGCAGGACGCCGACGAGGAGCGTGGCCAGACCCATCATCATCATGGCGATAACGAGGACGTGCTTCCGGCCGTGGCGGTCGGCCAGGTTCCCGAGGACGACGGCGCCGATGGGCCGTGCGACATAGCCGACACCGTACGTCGCCAGCGACGCGACGATGGCGACGGCCGGGCTCGCGGTGGGGAAGAACACCGTCGGGAAGACGAGTGCTGCCGCCTGGGAATACAGTGTGAAGTCGTAGTACTCCAGTGCGCTTCCGATCCACCCACTGAAGGCGGCGCGCTTGAGATTGCGGGATGAAACCTGTTTGTCGTTCGACGGCGTCCTCTGTGACGTTGTCGTGTTTTCGCTCATGACGAAACCCTTGATCTTCCTTGATAAGTGGTTCTAGTGTGATCGTTCGTGGTGCAGAGTGCAGTTCGCCGGTCAGGCGAGTGACGCGAGGATGTAGTCCCGTACCTCCCCCGGTTCGGCGTTTGCGGTGAAATACTCCGTGAAGTTCTCCGTGGCGATGGTTTCCTTCAGGAAGTCCTGATCGATGTCGTTGAGGACCTGGATGAGGGGCTTGTACACGACCGCCTTCATCTCGGTGAGGATGCGGGCATTGCGCTGCTCCGGGACCACCCGCTCCTTGGGGTACCCGCCACCCATCGGTTCCGCGAACAGGCGTTCGAAGATGAGCGTGAGGTTGAGCTCTGCTCCCCAGCCGAAGCCCTTCGCATAGGGAACGGAGAGGGCGTTTCCGCCGTTGATCTGGGAGAAGAGGTAGGCATCCGTCGGTTCGATGGCGAGGCCGCAGACCACGCCGGGGAAGCTGTTGCAGGCCAGCATGGCGCCCACCCCGGTGCCGCACCCGGTGACGACGAAGTCGACGGCCCCGGTGCCCAGCAGGATCGAGGCGAGGAGACCGTTCTGCACGTAGGTCAGCTGGCTCTCGCCCTCCGCGCCGGTCATCCCGTAGTTAAAGGACTCGTAGCCTTTCTCGTCGGCCACATCCTTGAGCGCCTTGTAGATGACGGCGTTCTTGGTGGCCTGGGAGTTCTCGTTTATCAAAGCAATCTTCATCGGTTCTTCGACCTTTTCGTTGATGGTGTTCACGTGATGGTGCGGGCGGTGCCGCGTTACTGAGGGGTCTTGCCGATGTAGGCGAGGATGCCGCCGTCGACGTAGAGGACCAGGCCATTGACGAAATTGCTCGCGTCGGAGGCCAGGAACACGGCGGGGCCGCAGAGGTCGCTGGGTGTTCCCCAGCGAGCGGCGGGGGTCCGCGCGATGATGAATTGGTCGAACGGGTGCCGGGAGCCGTCTTCCTGGAGTTCACGGAGCGGGGCCGTCTGCGGCGTCGCGATGTAGCCGGGGCCGATGGCGTTGCACTGGATGTTGGCTTCGGCGAATTCGGAGCAGATGTTGCGGGTGAGCATCTTCAGGCCGCCCTTGGCTGCGGCGTAGGCCGACACGGTTTCGCGGCCGAGCTCGGACATCATCGAGCACATGTTGATGATCTTTCCGTGGCCGTTCTTGATCATTCCCGGCAGCACGGCCTTGGCGACGATGAACGGCCCGTTGAGGTCGACGTCGATCACCTGGCGGAAGTCGGCGACACTCATCTCGAGCATCGGGACGCGCTTGATGATGCCGGCGTTGTTGACGAGGATGTCGATGGTGCCGACCTCGTCCTCGATCTGCTTGACCATCGCGACGATCGCGTCCTCGTCGGTGACGTCGGCCACGTATCCGTGGGCCTCGATCCCGGCCTCCTTGTATGCGGCGAGTCCCCGGTCGACCGCGGCCTGGTCGCGATCGTTGAAGGCGATCCGGGCGCCGACGGCGGCGTAGGCCGAGGCGATGGCGAGCCCGATGCCGTAGCTGGCTCCGGTGATGAGGGCGACTTTGCCGTTCAGGGAGAAGCTCTCCATGGCAAACTTTTCGGTCATTTTCTTACTCTTTTCGTGGAAGGCATGGTCGTCTCAGCAGAAGGAGACGAGATACTCGGCGAAGCACAGCACCGTGAGCGACTGGCCGTACGGCATGGCGGTCTGATCGATGTTTTTGTAGAAGTCCAGGTCGTCACCCATCCCGGTTCCGACCGAGACGTTCTGAACTTCGCCCTCGTCGTTGATCCGGTCGTACAGTGCGGCAACAGCCTTCTCTGCCACGGCCGCGTAGCTCTTGTCGATGTAGCGCTCGTGCACGGCTTTGAGCAGCCCGTAGGCGATGCCGGCCGTCGCGGAGGACTCCAGGTAAGAGGTCGGGTCGTCGAGCAGCGTGTGCCACATGCCGGACTCGTCCTGCAGTTCCGCGAGGGCGGAGACCTGGCTGTTCAGGATTTCGAGCAACCACTCCCGGATCGGGTCTCCGGGCCCCAGTCCCAAGGTGCCGATGAGTTCCGGGATGGCGATGGTGATCCAGCAGTTGCCACGGGCCCAGAGTGCGTCCGCGTAGTTGTCGCGGCGCTCGAACGACCAGCCGTGGAACCAGAGGCCCGTCTTCTTGTCCATGAGGTACTGGGCGTGGATGAGGAACTGGTACTTGGCTTCCTCGATGTATTCCGGCCGGTCCAGCAGACGACCGATCTTCGCGAGGGGCAGCACCGTCATCATCAAGGTGTCGTCCCAGAGCTGCTCGGAGTTCGGTCCGGCATAGGTCATGTGCTGCATGCCCCCGCCGTGGGTGCGGGGCATGTCGTGCATCGCCCATTGCGCCCACTGGTTGAGGTACGGGATGTACCTGCTGTCCTTGGTGTCCTCGTACAGGCAGGCCATGGCGAGCAGCGGCGCCATCGTGTTGACGTTCTTCGGCGGGGCGCCCGCGGCGAGCGCGGTGTCGAACCACTCGCGGACGACATCCGCGGCGAGGGGATTCCCGGTGATCCGGTAATTCTTGTAGATCCCGTAGAGACCGACGCCCTGGGGCCAATTCCAGACATTCCAGCTCTTGTCGTCGACGACGACATCACTGAAATGGAGTAAAAACTTACCTGACTCGTCCCTGATTGTGGTCAGGTTGGAGATCATGGCATCGATCTTTTGAACGATCTGCTCTCTGCTGACGGCAGTGTCTAGATGCATGGTTTCTCTTCACAATCTTCTTTGATTCCTTGTAATTGAAACGTTACAACCCGCGAATCCGTCGATACAGGCCCCTTGGTGTCGACAGTTGCTCAGAAACTGTCGTTTCTTGCAGCGGAGGCTGCGTGCCAGACTGTCGCCTGAGAAACCGGAGAGGAGACGTCGATGGAGCCTCGCCGAGCAGTGATCGTGAACTCGATGATCTCCGGGCATTTCGAGATCTACCACGTCGACAATGCCGTCCGTGAGCACGCGAACCTGCACTATCACGACTTCCACGAGATCAATTGCGTGCTGAGCGGCACGGGTGTCTTCCGCCTGGGCGGCACCGAATACTCCACGGAACCGGGAACCGTGACCTTTGTGCGCCGGAACGACCTGCACAACATCGTCAGGCAGTCCAGCGAGTACTACGAACGCGCGTACATCCACATTCGTGAGGAGTTCCTCACCAGTCGATCCTCGGAAAGCACCAACCTCAACCTCCTGTTCGCCAAGGACGGCACCCCGACGAGCCAGGTCATCCGAGTGGATGCCGACTGGTTGCGCGACCAGATCTCCCGCCTGGCCGATCCGGATCAGCCGGGCTTCGGCGCGGACCTCGTCCGGGAGAACCGGCTGATCGAATTCCTGATCGAACTCAACAAGGCCGTCTTCGACTCCGAGAACGCCGTCGTTCCCCACGACCTGCCCGTGTCAGCCCTGATCTCGGCGGTCATGGGTTACGTCGCCGACAACCTGGACGAGGACCTGTCGCTTGATGCCGTCGCCGGCAGGTTCTTCATCAGCAAGTACTACCTGTCGCGGCAGTTCAAGACGAACACTGGACTCAATTTCCACCAGTACACGCTGAAGAAGCGGCTACTGCACAGCAAGGATCTCCTGAGCACTCACGGGAACGCCCTGGACGTCTATCGGATCGCCGGGTTCTCGTCGTACACGCATTTCCTGCGCTGTTTCAAGGATGAGTTCGGCATGACGACCAAGGAGTTCATCCGCCGGAGTCGCAACCCCGAAGGCGTTCACTTCGAGAATCCCGATTCCCCGTAGCGGTTCACCGTCCGGGCGATTGCGTCGTTGACGGTTTCCTCCATGATGACGGCGAGATAGGGAGCGTGCGCACTGATCGTGGCGAGAATCTGGGCGACCGGAAGCACCCCCTCGTCGATATCGCAGCGGATGACTCGGCCATCCGACAGACGGTAGTCGTCGAGGTGCGCCGCGACGATGCGTTCCCCGAACCGCTCGAACGCGTCGCTCGTCAACTCCGCGAGATCGACGGGTTCGTGCGGGTCCAGCAACGCCGTGGCGTCGAACACGATGCCGAGGAAGGGCGAGTCAATGTCGTCGAGGAGCTGCTCGACCCGATCGAGGTTGTAGATCGGGTGGTTGATGCCCGGCTCGATGGCGACGATGGTGCCTACGCGTTCGCCGAATTCGGCGAGCCGTCGAATCACCACGGCGGCCTCCCGGTACGCCTCGTCCGTGAAGTTCGCCCGGGTGTACGCGAAGCCCTCCGCTTGGACACTCCCGGTCTCGGTCGCGACCATGGGGGCCCCGAAATGCCGGGCGTTGCGCAGGTACGACTCGAACTTCCGAAGGATCGACTCCCTGCGCGCGGCATCCGGATGGATGATGTTGTCGTAACAACCCAGCACGGCGATGTCCACGCCGTGGGCGGCCAGCGTGCGGCGGAAGTACGCGCCCATTCCCGGGTTGAGGGCGTCCGCGCCGCTCAGCTCAGGGAACGACCGGCCGAGGGCGAGTTGTACGTTGTGCACCCCGTAGTCCGCGAGGCCACGGGCCAGCTCCTCGGGCGTTGACGCCCACGTCACATCGTGCCCGCGAGCGCCGAAATTGATCGTCATATCCCAGCCTTTCACCGTGGTGGCCGACTCGCCGAACTGTACTCCTGTCCCCGCGCGAGCCCTGACCCGGTCAGCCGGGCGTATGCCGGCTGGGAGTCCCGTGACAGACGCGACCCCCGCGCACGGCGATAATCAGACCATGGACGAAGACCGAGGCAACGAGGAGGCCAGACCTCGTGCCGCCAGCGTGTTCGATGTGGCCAGGGTCGCGGGAGTGTCCCACCAGACGGTCTCCCGTGTCCTGAACGATCACCCCAGCCTGCGCGCGGCCACGCGCCAGAAGGTGCTCGATGCCATGCGGGAGTTGAACTACCGACCGAACGCCGCCGCCCGCGCGTTGTCCTCGAGCCGATCGCGCCTGATCGGAATACTGTCGACCTCGAGCGGAGAGTACGGTCCTGCGACCATCGTCGCCGCCATCGGGGCTGCAGCACGCAGTCGCGGCTACAGCGTGACGATCGCGAACGCGGACGGACTCGACCGGAGATCCGTGGACGACGCACTCAGCCATCTGGCCGACCTCTCGGCGGAGGGGCTGATCGTGGTGGCACCGCAGACCCAGGTGCTTGTCGCGCTCGAAGGCCTGACGATCCCGGTGCCGTATGTGACGCTGCAGACGGCAGCGGGGAGCGAGCCGCAGGGCGGGATGCTGGACCAGGTCCGGGGGGCCCGGCTGGCGACCTCACATCTTGCGGATCTCGGCCATCAGCGGGTCGGCCACATCGCCGGCCCGCCGGAATGGCTCGACGCGCAACAGCGCCTGACCGGCTTCCAGGAAGAGCTTCGGTCGCGACAGCTGGATCCGCGATTCGTGGAGACCGGCGACTGGAGCGCCGCCTCAGGTTATCGTGCCGCCCGTGCGCTGCTCGGACAAGGCGTGACGGCCATCTTCTCCGGCAACGACCAGATGGCCCTCGGCGCCCTGAGCGCCGCGGCTTCCCTGGGCATGACCGTTCCGGGGGACCTCAGCATCGTCGGCTTCGATGACGTTCCCGAGGCCGCGTACTACCAACCCGCCCTGACGACCGTTCGGCAGGACCTGGCCGAAGCCGGGCGGCGCGCCGTGGCGCTTCTCCTCGGCGAAGCGGACCTGCACCCGGCCGTCGACCCTGAGCTCATCGAGCGGGCGTCCA
Source organism: Cryobacterium sp. 10I5 (assembly GCF_035019865.1). Classification (NCBI taxonomy): domain Bacteria; kingdom Bacillati; phylum Actinomycetota; class Actinomycetes; order Micrococcales; family Microbacteriaceae; genus Cryobacterium; species Cryobacterium sp. 10I5. The sequence continues at coordinate 3,331 of NZ_JASJVI010000047.1, read as the reverse complement.
CCGGCGCCCCGCCGGAGCGGCCACGACCCGCACACTGACAGTCGACAGACGGGATGACGATGTCGTAGACTGCATACACCGCGCATGTGATCGATCACATGAGTAAGTCAAAGGAGTCTTGTGTCGACATCGAGTACCGTTTCCCCCGGCGATTCCGCACGAGACGACCTCCGCGCGGGGCGCCTCTCCCTCGGGATCGAACTGGGGTCGACCCGGATCAAGGCGTGCCTGATCGGTGACGACCCGTCGCAGGTGATCGCGGTCGGCAGTCACGAGTGGGACAACGAGTTCGTCGGACAGGTGTGGACCTATTCCCTCGAGAACGTGTGGTCGGGCCTGCAGGCTGCCTACGCCGATCTCATCGACAATGCCGAATCTCGCTATGGCGTGCGCCCCGACACCTTCGCGGCGATCGGCGTCTCCGCCATGATGCACGGGTACCTCGCCTTCGATGCGGCCGGCGACCTCCTCGCGCCCTTCAGGACCTGGCGGAACACGACAACCGGCCCGGCCGCCGCGGAACTCACCGACCTGTTCGGCGTGAACATCCCGCTGCGCTGGTCCATCGCGCATCTCCGTCAGGCGGTCCTCGACAAGGAACCTCACGTCCCCGAGATCGCCTCTCTCACCACCCTCGCCGGTTATGTCCACTGGCAGCTCACGGGTCGGAAAGTTCTGGGAGTCGGTGACGCCTCGGGCATGTTCCCGATCGACGCGGCCACCAAGACATACGACGCCGAGTTGCTGGCGCGATACGACAGCCTCCCCGCGGCCGGCACCCCCGGATCCCGCCTCGTCGACCTGCTTCCGGAGGTGCTCGTCGCGGGTCAGCCCGCTGGGAACCTGACCGACCAGGGCGCCCGGCTTCTCGACCCGACGGGCACGCTCAAGCCCGGTGCGGCACTGTGCCCACCCGAGGGCGATGCCGGAACGGGAATGGTCGCGACCCGGTCCGTCGCCCCCCGCTCGGGCAATGTCAGTGCCGGCACGAGCATCTTCGCCATGGTCGTGCTCGAACGGCCGCTCGAGACTGTGCACCACGAGCTCGACGTCGTCACGACTCCGGCCGGGGACCCCGTCGCGATGGTGCACTGCAACAACGGTGCCAGCGAACTCGCGACCTGGGTCGGCCTCTTCTCCCGGTTCGCCACAGTCGCCGGCCAGCCGCTCGCCAGTGACGCCGTCTTCGACGCGCTGTTCCGCGAAGCGCTCGAGGGCGAGGCGGATGCCGGTGGGCTGCTGGCCTACAACCACCTCGCGGGCGAGCCGATCGCCGGCCTCACCGAGGGGAGGCCCCTCGTCGTGCGCACTCCGGACAGCCGGCTGACGCTCGCGAACTTCATGCGCGCCCAGCTCTACGGTGTCTTCGGCACGCTCAGCCTCGGAATGCGCGTCCTGGCCGACGAGGGCGTCGTGATCGACGAGATGTTCGCCCACGGCGGCATGTTCCGCACCGCCGGGGTCGCCCAGCGATTCCTCGCCGGGGCGCTCGGCACCCCCGTGACCGTGACCGAAACGGCGTCGGAAGGCGGCGCCTGGGGCATCGCAGTGCTGGCGTCCTACCTACGTGCCGCCGACCACGGCCAAAGCCTCGACGACTACCTCGACGAACGGGTCTTCGCGACCACCGCGTTCGACACCACCCAGCCCGATCCGACAGACGTCGCCGGATTCACGACCTACCTTGCGCGCTATTCCGACGGCCTCGCCGTCGAACGCATCGCCATTGAAGCACTCTCACTGAAGGAAAGCACCCTATGAGCAACCGCATCACTCCCGACCTTCGCTCCTACGAGGTCTGGTTCCTCACCGGCAGCCAGAACCTGTACGGCGAGGAGACCCTCCGACAGGTGGCGGAGCAGTCGCGCGCCATTTCGGACACGCTCGCGGCAGCATCCGACATTCCGGTCACGATCGTGTGGAAGCCGGTGCTGAAGGATTCGGAATCGATCAAGCGCGCTATCCTCGAGGCGAATGCCGCCGACAACGTGATCGGGCTGATCGCCTGGATGCACACGTTCTCCCCCGCGAAGATGTGGATCTCCGGGCTCGACGCCCTCCAGAAGCCCCTGCTGCACTTCCACACCCAGGCGAACGTCGAACTGCCCTGGGCGGACATCGACATGGACTTCATGAACCTCAACCAGGCCGCGCACGGCGACCGTGAGTTCGGCTACATCCAGACCCGCCTGGGCGTCGCCAGGAAGACCGTCGTCGGCCACGCCTCGAGCCCCGCCGTCACCGCGCAGATCGGTACCTGGACTCGTGCCGCCGCCGGCTGGGCCGCGACCAAGAGCCTCAAGCTCGCCCGGTTCGGCGACAACATGCGCTACGTCGCCGTCACCGAGGGTGACAAAACCGAGGCCGAGCTGCGGTTCGGCGTGCAGGTCAACACGTGGGGCGTCAACGACCTCGCGGAGGCCGTCGCCGCGGCAACGAAGGACCAGATCGACGCCCTCGTCGCCGAGTACGAAGAACTCTATGACGTCGCTCCGGAGCTGCGGGCCGGCGCCGAGCGTCACGAGTCGCTGCGCTACGGCGCCGCGATCGAGATCGGCCTCCGGTCATTCCTCGAAGCCGGCGGATTCGGTGCGTTCACCACGAGCTTCGAAGACCTCGGAGCCCTCCGCCAGCTCCCCGGCCTCGCCGTGCAGCGCCTGATGGCCGACGGCTACGGCTTCGGTGCCGAAGGCGACTGGAAGACGGCCATCCTCGTGCACGCCGCCAACGTCATGGGCTCCGGGCTCCCCGGCGGCGCCTCCCTGATGGAGGACTACACCTACGACCTGACCCCCGGAGCGGAAGTCATCCTGGGTGCCCACATGCTCGAGGTCAACCCCGCCCTGACGACCGCGAAGCCGACGCTCGAGATCCACCCGCTCGGTATCGGCGGCCGCGAAGACCCCGTGCGCCTCGTGTTCACGGCCGATCCTGGACCCGCCGTCGTGGTCGCGATGAGCGACATGCGCGACCGGTTCCGTCTCGTCGCCAACGTCATCGAAGTTGTCGAGCCCACAGAGCCCCTGCCGAAGCTGCCGGTCGGCCGCGCCGTCTGGAAGCCCGCACCGTCCTTCGCGGTCTCGGCGGCCGCCTGGCTCACCGCTGGTGCGGCGCACCACACCGTGATGTCGACCGCGCTCGGCCTCGAGGCCTTCACCGACTTCGCCGATATCGCGAAGACGGAGCTTCTCGTCATCGACGAGACGACCGAGCTGCGGAGCTTTGAACAGGCGATCCGCTGGAACGCGGCGTACTACCGCCTGGCCCAGGGCCTCTGAAGGCACGACATCTGAACCTACGGCGCGGGTGGCCCCGCCAAAAGGGGAACCCC
>NZ_JASJVI010000046.1:0-29954 GCF_035019865.1 Cryobacterium sp. 10I5 | reverse complement strand
AACTTCGCCATCACCCGCTACCTGAAGGTCTAGCCGTTCGTCCGAGCGGCTCGAGGCCGAGCGCTAGACTGGTGGGCTGGCCGGTCCTCGGCCTGCCCACCCACCGAGTTGAGGAGTAACCCGTGCCCAGGGAAATCGGCGAGAAGGTCGTCTCGACCAATCGCAAGGCACGCCACGACTACCTCATCGAGGAGACGTACGAGGCCGGCATGGTTCTGACGGGAACCGAGGTGAAGTCTCTCCGCGCGGGACGCGCCTCGCTCGTCGACGGCTACGCCTTCATCGAGGGCGGCGAAGCCTGGCTCGACGCCGTGCACATCCAGGAATACATGGCGGGCACGTGGACCAATCACCCGCCGCGGCGCAAGCGCAAACTCCTGCTTCACAAGCAGGAGATCATCAAGATCAGCCACAAGACTAAGGAGGGCGGCTACACGCTCGTCCCCCTGCGGATCTACTTCAGCAACGGCAAGGCCAAGGTCGAGATCGCGGTTGCCAAGGGCAAGAAGGAATACGACAAGCGCCAGACACTGCGCGAACGTCAGGACAAGCGCGAGTCCGACCGCGCGATGTCCGCGCGTAAGCACCTCGGCGACTGACCGGCCTAACCGGCGAATTCGCAGAATTCTCCCGCGGATGCCCGGTGCCCCGCTCGGGGGGTGGCCGGCCACCCGCAGATACAGCGATGCGGCAAATCCGGAGCGTTACGATTAAGACGATGAGTACAGCCGACGCGGAATACAACGCCTTCGGCCCCTGGGTGGACGCGGTGCGGTCACTGGATGAGGTCCCGCGGCTGTTCCGCGACTTCGGTTGCGATCCCACGTCGGAGCGGCTCGTGCTCAAGGTGCCGCGGAACATCCCCCGCCGGGACGCGGATCCCACCATGGACCTCTACGACCACCTGATCATCGCAGGGGAGGACGCCCTCACCGTGCTGAGCCGGACGGGTTCGGCATATGGCTGCTCGACTTCGCCCTACGACGCCGTCGTCGCCGTCGAGGACAGCGTCGACCTGACCGATGGGCGCCTGCGGGTGTACTCCCGGGACGGCACTGCGCTGCAGGTCGGCTACAACGGCTCCTCGCGCGAGGTCGTCAGTCGATTCGTCGACCTGCTCCGCGACATGTCCCTCGCTTCGGCCGAGACACTCCGCACCCCGGACACCGCACCGGTAGCTTCGATGCTCACTTTCCCGGTCGGCCCTGCCGTCGACCGGCGGCCCAATGCCGTCCTCAACTCCGCCGCATTCCGGGCAACCGATGCGGACCTGATGGCGGACTGGACCAACCTGAGGGATCGCGAGCCTGAACTCCACCTCTACGCCGCGCATCCGCGTGAACGGGTTCGCGCAAGCGGCGGCTTCGTGGCCTGGGTGCTGAACCTGTTCCGTCCGACTGTGCTCCACGGCGCCATCGTCTGCGGGACCGACTTGGAGGTTCAAGTGCTGTCCCGCCGCGACTGGTTCGGTCTCGCCGACCGGTCCGAATTGTCGAGCTCCCGCCTGATCGTGTTCCTGGCGCGGCTGGACTCTGTCACGGTGCACCGGCATCCGCGTTACACGGAGGCAAGTGTGGTCACGATCCGGTCGGGTGCAGCGTCCATCGAGGTCATCGTTCCGGGCGATTCCGAGGCCGAGCGTGTGCTTCTGGCCGTCGCCCCAGATTCCGGCACAAGTGTTGTAGACTGAAGGGCTGCATGAGCAGTTCGAAAGAACGCGTGCAGTCTTGACAACTCAACAGCGTGTGACAGGACCCACTCATTCCACCGCAAGCCGGTGGCGCCGAATCATGGCGACGAGTGCGCATGGGGATGATCGGTTTCGACATTGCCTGCGCAATTGTGAGAAGCGGGTCGAGGATGCAGGGTTAACTCGTTAACGCTCCCTGCAAAACAATAAGTGCCAAAACAAACCGCACTGACTCTGCTTCTGCTTACGCCCTCGCGGCCTAAGTAAAGCAACTAGAGAGTCCGTCAGGCCGGGAATGCTCTCTACCCGGACCCTGACGTCATTTAGAGAGATTGCTCCTACTCTGAGCCGCGGGGTGTAGGGGGACTTAAACGAGGGCTGGGCTCGTCGGATTAGCTGACAGTGGCAAATTCCGGAGCCGAGTAGAACGACTTCACTGGATACACCCGTAGAAGGCATATGACCACAGCAGTGGACGGGGGTTCAATTCCCCCCATCTCCACCATCGGTTCCTGTCACACGCTGTTGAGGCGTTGAATCTCCGTCCGATCGTCGGTCTTGAGCCCTTGAGCCCTTGAGCCTCCGCCCTTGAGAACCGCGGCCGAATCGCCATAGTGTGATTCGCACAGGCCACGACTTCAGGAGATGACATGTCCCTCGTCCGCGTGCACAACTTCTCGGTCTCCCTCGACGGCTTCGGTACCGGCGAAGGCCAGCAACTCGACGCTCCTTTCGGTCACGCTGGCTCCCGGCTTCTGGAGTGGGCGATCGCGACGCGCACGTTTCGCGCGATGGGCCTCGACGGGGAGTCGGTGGCATCCTTTGGCGTCGACGACGCGTTCGCCAGTGCCTGGGGCCCCGGGATCGGCGTCGAGATCATGGGGCGCAACAAGTTCGGCCCGGTGCGCGGTCCCTGGGAAGACGAAGAGTGGAAGGGATGGTGGGGCGACAACCCGGTGTTCCACACCCCCGTCGTCGTACTGACACACCATCCTCGGCCGGTATTGGCGATGGAAGGCGGAACAACTTTCCATTTCGTCAACGCCGACCCCGTCTCGGCGCTCGAACAGGCTCGCGCCCTCGCCGGCGACCTCGACGTGCGGATCGGTGGCGGTGTCAGCACGGTCCGACAGTTCCTCGAGGCCGATCTGATCGACCACATGCACATCGTCCTCGTGCCCATCGTCCTGGGCCGGGGAGAACGACTCTGGGACGGACTCGAAGGACTCGACCAACGATTCGACATGGAGGCGACCCCTTCACCGTCCGGAGTCGTCCATCTGGTCTTCACTCGCCGGACGGCCCGGTAGTCCGTCGGGTGCTTTCGCGGCATGATGTCTTCGGACGAGGAGCCGGGTGGCCGTCAACGGACTGCGCAGATGGGTGCCGGGTGTCGCCACGGCACTGAGCTATCAGCGCTCGTGGCTGCTGAAGGATCTGCGCGCGGGGGCGATTCTGACCGCCCTGCTCATCCCGGTCGGTATCGGTTACGCCGAGGTTGCCGGCCTTCCGCCCGAGACCGGCCTGTTCGCCACGATCGTCCCCCTCATCGCTTATGCAGTCTTCGGGCCCTCCCGGATCCTGGTGCTTGCCCCGGACTCGGCGCTGGCTCCGATCATCGCCGCGGCCATCCTGCCGCTCGCCGCGGGAGACAGCAGCCGGGCCGTCGCCCTCGCCGGGCTCCTGGGCGTCATGGTCGGCGCGGTACTCATCCTGGGTGGATTGCTGCGCCTGGGTTTCGTGACCGACCTGCTCTCCAAGCCGCTCCGGGTCGGCTACCTCAATGCGCTCGCGGTGATCGTCATCCTGTCGCAGATCCCGCCGCTCCTTGGTTTCTCCATTTCCTCGGAGTCGCCGCTGGGAGATGCGATCGCCATCGTCACGGGCATCGTCGGCGGCCAGGTGAACCCGACCGCGACGCTGTTCGGAATGGGTTCCCTTGCCGTCATCCTTGTCCTGGTCTGGACGAAGAGCCGCATCCCCGGGATCCTCGTCGCGGTCCTGGCCTCGATGGTGCTGACGTGGCTCCTCGGCCTCCACGAGGGTATTCCCGTCGTCGGCGCTCTCCCCGCCGGTCTCCCGGCACCCGCCCTCATCGGCCTGCAGGGGGCGGATGTCGTCGGCCTGGCCCTCCCCGCGCTCGGGATGGCGCTCATCGCCTTCGCTGATACCGCAGTGCTGTCTCGCACCTTCGCTGCGCGCCGTGGGGACAACGTCGACGGCAGCCAGGAGATGGTGGCGGTCGGCGCCTCCAACCTCTTCGCCGGCCTGCTCGGCGGGTTCCCCATCTCGGCGTCGTCGTCGCGCACCGCTGCCGCTGAGAATGCCGGGGCGCGCTCGCAACTGACGGGAATAGCCGGGGCAGTGCTTCTCGTGCTGTTCATGCTGTTCGCACCCGGGCTCACGGACTATCTGCCCTCCGCCACGATCGCGGCCGTCGTGATGGTCGCGGCGGCGGGGCTGATCGACATCACGGGATTCGTCGCCCTTGTGCGGATGAGCAAGACCGATGCCGTCTTGTCGGTCACCGCCTTCCTCGGCGTGCTCGTCGTCGGCGTGATCGAGGGCATCATCGTGGCGGTCGTACTGTCGCTCGGGGAGTTCGTCGGCCATGCCTGGCGGCCGTATCGGGCCGAGTTGGGTCGCATTCGAGGCCTTCGCGGCTACCATGACCTGTCGCGGCACCCGGAAGGCGAACGCCTGCCCGGCATTGTCATCGTACGATTCGACGCGCCGCTCTTTTTCGCCAACGGCGGGATCTTCGACGACTATGTCCGGGCGACCGTCAACGCAGCGGGCGCCGACGTGCGCACCGTGATCCTCGCCGCCGAGCCCATCACCGATATCGACACCACCGCCGTCGACGAACTGCTCGAACTGGACGAATTCCTGACGAAGCGCGGCGCCACCCTCATCTTCGCGGAGATGAAGGGGCCGGTCAAAGACGTCTTGCGTCACTACGGACTCGGCAGGAGATTTCCTCCGGAGCGCTTCGCCGACACCGTCGGCGCGGCCGTCGACGCGGCGACGGGCACGCTGCGGGGCGACCTCGACGGCACGCAGTGGGAGGACAATGCCTGAGCTGTGCGGGCGCCGACGGATGCCGCCGGATGTCTCTGCGGTCGTGACGCACCCGAGGGAGTGAATTCCTGGATTATTTTTCGCACGGGGCTGTCGATTTCGCTGGCGGTCTGCGTCATGGAGGAAAGAGGATAGGCAGATCGCCCGTCCGGATCGACGACCCGAAGGAGCTCCCCATGGACTACATGATTCTGATCAACAGCGACGAGACGATGTCGGCGCCCGCTCCCGGCACTCCCGGCTTCGACGAGATGATGGGCGCGTGGATGGCCTACAACCAGAAGCTCATCGAGGGTGGCCACTGGATCGCAGCGGCCAACCTGCAGCCGACCGCGACCGCGACCACCGTGCGCCTCGCAGCCGGCGCCGCTCCGATCGTCACCGACGGCCCGTACGCCGAAACCAAGGAGCAGCTCGGCGGGTTCTACCTCGTGAGCGCTGCCGACCTCGACGAAGCGCTTGCCCTGGCCACGTCCATGCCCATCCCGCACGCCGCAGTCGAAGTGCGACCGGTGGCGTTCCGTCCCGATGCCGCCTGACCGCCTCGATGCCGCCTGACGACGCGCAGGCCGGGACCGAAGCATCCGCCCGCACAGTCGCCCGTGAGGTGGCCGACGCCGCGGTGACGCGAGTGGCACGTGAGGAGAGCGGTCGGGTGATCGCTCTCCTCGCGCACCGATTCGGCGACGTCGACCTGGCCGATGAAGCAGTGCACGAGGCCCTGATCACGGCACTCGAGGTCTGGCCTGTGCAGGGCGTTCCCGAGAATCCCGCCGCGTGGCTGTTCTCCGTGGCACGTAATGGAGCCATCGATCGGATGCGCCGGGCCGCGAGCGCGCGCCGGCGGATCCTCGCGGCCGCTCCCGAATTGCATGCGCGCGGGTTCGTCACCCCCGATCCGGCCCTGGCATTCGACGAGGACACCGACGCGGGAGAGGAGCAGGACATGATCGTCGACCCCGGCTCCGTGCACGACGAGCACCTGCGCCTCGTGCTGCTCTGCTGCCATCCCGCCCTCGACCGCGACACCCAGGTCGCACTGACCCTGCGGCTCGTCGGCGGCCTGAGTACCCCCGAGATTGCGGCGGCATTTCTTATCCCGGAGACAACTCTCGCCCAGCGGATCGTGCGTGCCAAGCGCAAGATCCGGGACGCCCGTATCCCGTTATCCCTGCCCGCGGACATCGACGAACGCATCGAAGCGGTGCTCACGATGCTCTACCTGATCTTCAACGAGGCCTACCTGTCCCGCGGCACAGCGGATGCCGTCGTGCGCGTTGATCTCGCGGCCGAGGCTATCCGCGTGACCCGGGTCGTCCAGAGCCTGCTGCCCGATGCTGCCGAGGTGCAGGGGCTGCTCGCGCTCGAGCTGTTCCAGCACTCCCGAACCTGGGCGCGCACGGACGCGCACGGCGACCTGGTGCTGCTCGAGGAGCAGGATCGCAGCAGTTGGGACCGTGCGCAGATCGAGAGCGCGAACGAAATCGTCGCGGCCGCCCTGACCCGGATGGATCCGGGACCCTTTCAGGTACAGGCCCTCATCGCGGCGCATCACGCCAACGCCCGCACCGCAGACGAGACCGACTGGCCGGGCATCGCGCGCCTGTACGGCCAGCTCGAGGCGATGACCGGATCACCGGTCGTGTCGCTCAATCGTGCGGTCGCCGTCGCCATGGCGGACGGGCCGCGCGCCGGTCTCGATCTGATCGACGGGCTCGATAGGCGAGACGTTTTGGGAGGTTCCCCGCGGCTGGGGGACTATCACCTCCTGCACGCGGCCCGCGGCGAGTTGCTTCTGCGCGCCGATGAGCCGGCGGCCGCCGCGCTCGCCTTCGAGCGTGCGTGCGCCCTGGCGCGCAACCCAGCGGAGAAACGGCACCTGGAACGTCGCCTGCGGGAGGCCCGGACGCGTTGAGGACCGGAAGCGGCCGGGGTCGCCGGCAGTCGGCCGGGGTTACCGGCAGTCGGTCGGGGTCGGCCGGGAGTAGGCCGGGGTCGGCGCGTGTCTGTCAGCACCAGGGGAGACGGCGGGGTCAGCGGCGCGCCTGGGCCAGAGTCCCCGTCACCGGGCCGGCCGGGTCGTCGATCAGGCACGAGACCAGATGGTTGCCGGAGATCGTCCAGCCGCTCTCGGGCGGAATGACGTAGTTGTAGTCGAGCTGGGACCCGTCATACGGGCTGCCGGTGAAGGCCTCGAATCGTGAGCCGCAACCGTCTTCGGCTGCGGCCACGACGGCGTCCTCGCCGGGATACGACCCGATCGGCAGGTCGAAGCCGGCGAAGACCTCGAACGCGTGCGGTTCGGTGCACGTCACCAGGGTCACGGTCGCAGCGGATGCGACGTCGGCGTCCCCTGGGTTGTCGAAGCAGTCCCCGACCAGCAGCTTCGCCACCTCGACCGGCGCTGCCGTCGCTGGCGCGGCAACCGAGGCCGCCCCGTCACTTGCCGAGGGAGCGAGACGGGTGACGGAGGCGCATCCGCTCGCTGCGAGCGACAGGCCGAGGGCGAGCATGACCATGGCCGCTGTGCGTGGGACGACGGCGCACCGGGCAGCGAACACGGCAACCCGACCCGCGCCGGGACCCGAGGGTGGCATCAGCCGTGACGGGCCGTGCCGGCGGTGCCCACTGCGGCAGCACGGAGCACCTCGAGGGTCGCCTCGTGCAGCAAACCGTTCGTGGCGAGCGAGCTGCCGTGCCAGGGTCCCTCGAGCCCGTCGGCCGAGGTGAACGTGCCGCCGGCCTCCTGCACGATCGGGGCGAGCGCGGCCAGGTCGTAGGGCTTGAGGTCGAATTCGGCCACGATATCGAGCACACCCTCGGCCAGGAGCATGTACGACCACATGTCGCCGTATGCCCGGGTGCGCCACACCGACCGGGAGAGGGCGACAAGCTCGTCGAGGTGACCGGTCTGATCCCACTGCTGGATGCTGTTGTAGCTGAGAGAAGCGTCGGGGAGCGTTGCGACACCGGAGACCTGGAGCCGGCGCGGCGCGGCATCCGGGGCGCGCTCGTCGCTCGACCAGGCGCCGGCGCCGGTGCGCGCCCACCAGCGCTTACCGAGGGCGGGGGAGCTCACTACGCCGACGACGGGGACGCCTTCGACCGCGAGGGAGATCAGGGTGCCCCAGATCGGCACGCCGCGGAGGAAACCGGCGGTGCCGTCGATCGGGTCGATGATCCACTGGCGAACGGTCGAGCCCGCGGTGCCGTATTCCTCACCGAGAATTCCGTCGTTCGGCCGTCGTACCGCGAGGAGGGCGCGGATGGCCCGTTCGACGGCCTGGTCGGCGTCCGTCACGGGAGTGCGATCCGGCTTGGTCGTGACGACGAGGTCCATCGCGGTGAAGCGATCGCGGGAGATGGCATCCGCCGCGTCGGCGAGTTCGATGGCGAGGGCCAGGTCGTCGTCGAGGCTGTAGGTCGAGGCCTCATCGGAGGCACTGTTTCGGGGAGGAATCGTCGCGTCGGTCACACTCCCAAGGATAGTAATTCCCGCGCGACTCACCGGTGCGCGGCCTCGATTGGCGCCGGGGACGTTTCCGGTGTTATTCTCTAGAGTCGCTTCGGGTCGTCCCGGAGAAACAAATACGCACCTCTAGCTCAATTGGCAGAGCAACTGACTCTTAATCAGTGGGTTCCGGGTTCAAGTCCCGGGGGGTGCACCAAAAAGCCAGATTGACCGGCTGTTTTACTGGGTTCCATGTGATTTGGGATCACTTGGAGTCAGCTATTGTCACCTGAATAAGTGTGGAGTAACTGTGGACTTGTGCTAGGTCCACACAAATAGAAAAGCCTCTGACAACCAGCGTTGTCAGAGGCTTTTGTGGTTAAGTATGGACCTGTCGCGTGGAGACCTGGGGCTAAGTCCACACAAATAAAGCTGGCGACATCCGCGCCCGCAGGGCTCACGTTCCTACGATGGCGCTCACAAAACTCTTCGACCGAATTTCGCGCTCACCTTGCGCACATCACTCACCGAAACGTCCCGGCTTATGTAGCTGCGAATGGTTGTACTTAGCTGGCCATGCCCGAGGAGCTTCTGTGCGGCTTCCGGCCCAAACTCTGGGTGGTGGCCAACTTCCGATGCAATCGAGCGCCGCATGGAGTGGGTGCTCGCGAACTCGACCTCGGAACCCGCAAGGGCCGCTCGCATCGAACGACGCAGATTGGCAAGGTTGAGAGGTGCACCTGTGGCGGCATAGAAGATGAGCCCGCCGGTACCTGGTGTATCAACCCGACGGCGCAGAATCTCGATGGCGAAGTCATCCAGGACGACACGGCGGACATCTTTCGCCTTTGTGTAAGGCTGCACAAAATAGAAGCCGGGAATCTCATACTTACGGGCCCCGAGCTTCCTACCTCGCGGGCCCTGGATGGACACGGCCTGGTGAATCGTGATGACGGGAGGCTCTGCCGTCCAGTCGATGTCCTGCACTTGAATGGCGGCAACCTCAGACACTCGGGCACCGAGAGCAAGCTGCAGAGACAGGACGTCGATTAAGTCGGTGCTGCCTTTGCGGGAATTCGGGCCTGGACGCGACCGGTCTTTAGCAGCAATCAGGAGGTCGAACATCTGCTCGGCAGTATCGGGCGTGAGCGTCTCAGGGTCGGCTTTTTCTACTTTGGGGAGGTGTCCCGCTGCATTGACCGCGGTGTTAGAGGCCACGGCATCGTGACGAAGCGCCAAAGTCATTAGGTTGCCGGACACCGCCCGGATGAGTTTTGCTTCGGAGGGGGACTTCTTGTGCTCGTCAAGAATGAGCTTGGCAAACGTGCCCTGTGTTAGCTCGTGAAGGCGGCGTTGGCCGATAGCCGGCAGAATCTGGAAACGGGCGGTGCGCGTGTACCGAGTGACGGTTGCGGATGCCAAATCGGTGTCGTCCAGTTCCGCGATATACAGCTCGATGAGCTGGGCAACCGTTGACATCCGGCTCAGCGCAGGGGTACCGATGCTCGTGGGAGTCTTGACTCGAGCGTCCATCTTGCTCTTGAGGGCAGCCTTCGCTTTGGCTTCCGTATTGGAGGATGCCCGCACTTGCCTGCGCTCCCCGGTCGTTGGGTGTCGCTGCCAAGCTACGGCCCTCCATGCGCCCTCTGAGACCTGCTTGGCGCTGATGTTGCCGTAGGCGCCGAGCTCGAGAACCGGTCTGCCGGCCATTACATAGCTCCGAAGAACGCGACGATGGCATCAGCCGGCCAGCGAGTGGTCCGGCCGATGTGGAGGGGCTTGGGCATGCGACCGGCGACGACCCAGTTGCGTACAGTACCGACGCTAATCTTCGCGTAGGTCGCAACGTCGGTAGCGTCCCAGAGCGGAGCGTAAACGGTGACGGTTGGAGTGGCATTTGGCATGGCGTGTCTTTCAGTTCGGCGACCGAGGTGACAACCTCGATTCGCTATACGCATGCGCGGTAAAGAACAATTTAGCAACGCTAACGAAATGGCGTCCCATAACTCGGTGTCATCCGACGTCGAAACCGACTCACATTCCGAGCGGATGCAAATACCGGGATTTTGCATCGAGCCGACCCGTCGAACTGAGAGCACCGACTTTCTTCATGCCCTTGAGCAGATCGACTTCCGTCCGAGGGTCAATAACGATCAGTGATCGGCTCGGCGCAGGTGGCTCCCAATCAAGCGACTTCAGGATCGGGTGCACGAGGACCAGCTTCACACTGCCACCTGGCCATGGTTCCGCTGAAGGGACTACGCATCGAGGTGCGTAGAGCCTTTCCAGAGCGGACGCGGATTCGGCCCACTGCGACCAGGTCCCGCTCGACGAACCTTTCGCCAAAGCCCGAGCTTGGTACTCGGTGGCGACTTCACAGGCATAAGCAAAGCGATTCTGACGCAAGAGGTCGGCCCAAGAACCGCCCTCTACGATAGTTTCCGCACGACCGATCTCTCCGTATCCTTCAATGAAGGACGCCAGCAGCCCGCCGGTCGTCACACTCAGCCGCAGCTCTCCGTCGGTGGCTTCGCCGCAGGCCCAGAAAGTTTGATGCATCTTTTCGCTCATGCAGCCTACATGCGCGGCACCCGTCAGTACCGCACACGCTGCGGTACGAAAATGTCCGCGAGCTCACCGTCGGCTAGCCAATCCACCATCACTGTCAGGGCCAAGCTCGGCGGCGAGAGCGCCTGCCGCGGCTGCACCATGAGCTGAAGTGTCGGGTCTGAGTGAACATTCACAAGAGGCCACGCGCCGCCGGTCGCCAGACCGATCCGCCACAGGTTTTCGATTCCTGCTTCCGGATGCCAGCCGAGCTCTACGGCGATCGCCCGGCTTGAGCCGAGGCATTGCGCGAACCAGCTCGGGTATGGCTGGCCCGGTTCGCGAATCCTCTCCACGATCAGAAAATTCCAGCCGGTCCCGGTGCCCACCATTGAGACCAGACTTTCTAGAAATATCCAAGAGATCATTGGCGACCACCCGTCGCCTGACGAATTCTTCCATCTGTATTTCAGCGGTTCGGGCTCCTCCCAGAGGACCAACTCGAGGCTGAGGTCGAGGTCGAAAGTGCTGGGCATTGGAAGGGGCATATTGAACTCATGCGCGGGGTCGTCAATCTCCGAACTGTCCCGCGCATGTAGTTCGCATGAAACCCAAGATGCACGAGCTGATGGATGGACCCGGCCACTGGCGAGTGACCACGTTGAGTGGCACGGTCCACGAGTTTAAGACTGAGCCAAGCCTCTACTGGCGTCGGACGCCCGCGTCTGGGTCTTTCGATGCCGCTTACGATAACCGGTGGGCTCGGCTACGTCGGCTCGGTCGCGTAGAGGTTGGTGTTCGCGTCTCACTCGAAGTGAGCGACGGCTCTTATCTGTACGGTAACACCTGGCATAAGACGTCGACGGTCGTCTCCATCCAGCGACTGCCCGGATATTGTGACGTGTGCGGCAGCCGCCGTCCGCTGCGCCTGCCCTGCTGGCGCTGCGCGATTCAGCCGGACTGGTTCGAGGGTGACGACGGAGCGGACCCCCGCCGGGTCGCGCTCCGCCGACGCATCGAGCGCCGGCTCGGCCGGATCCGTTCGTGGCAGCACAACAGTTTGGCGGCTGTCAAAAAGTCCGCCTACAACGCCACCGATTGGCGCTGGTGGGTCGATGGGGTCAGGCCGCTCACCGCCGAGGATGTCGAACCGGCCTACTGCGAGAACTGCCGGAGCCTGCTCGTCGGCGCTGATACCTCGCCGAGCCTCGCCAACTGCACAATGTGCTCCATCAGCCCCGGCTGGGCGTTTCGCTCACACTATGAGGGTGAGAGCAACAAGCGGTACCCGGACGCCGCGCGTCTCCGTCGCCGCGTCCGCTGGGTCGAGTTCATCGCCCGCCTTCGCGGAGTCCCAGCATGGCAGCCACGCTCATAAGACGCCGGCAGATCAGCCATCCGTGGCGGGGTTCTGGCGGTATTTCTCATCGATCTCGGCTTGGGCTTCTTTGAGTGTGATCTCCCCGGTGAGGCGGCGACGGCACCGGCCGATATTGTCTTCGTTAGGTTCGTGGCCGGCGAGTCCGGCGGTCTTCTCGATCTCTACCAGGCGACAAATTGCGCGTATTGCGTACGGCTGACGCGTAGATTTGGCCCATGTTGGATATATCGCTCGTTAAAGAGGGGATCTTCGCGTCAGGTCAACTTTCGACGCGAATGATTATGGACGAGGCTGGCCCCACCGGTTTCATGGGCTCAGGGCAGGTCGAAGGGGACGCTGCCGGGACAGCGGACGCTGCCGAGACTGCGGACTACATTGTTGGATTGATACAGGCAGTGGGCGCAAATCTTCAGGCCGTTGGGGTCGGTCTCCAGAACTATCGGGAGACCAGATACCAACAGGACGGCGACATAAGCATGAGGATGCGCAATGAGGGCACCCCCTTCCCCAACGTTTCCAACTCAAAATACGACGAGCGGGAGCTTCGACTAGACGTGTATGAGCGGAGTTTGTATATATCGATGGGATCTGTGCTGGATTGCCTTGCCGGCGCTGTCATTGGAATCTCCGGACTGAATGTCAACATCCATCGGGCTGACTTTGGCCTGTTTCAGCCCATTGATGAGATCAATGCAAGTCCAACGAGCCCGAAGCTTCGGATCCTGTTCAAGTCCCTTCTCCTCAACAATGACGTCGGCAGGGCGGAACAGCTGAAGACAGTGCAAGCCTTCGGATCTGCCCTCGTGCAGAGTGGACCCACGGGCTGGACTGATTGGACCCTCGGAATGCGCAACATGTCAGTCCATCGCGAGCATCGCAACGAATTGATATCCATCGGTAGGGAACGGACAAAGCACACGGTGCACCGTCTCCCTGTAGCAAACCCTGGCCTTTCCAATCTGCAGGGAATCCGGCAGACGAGTGAGAGGCTCTCTGGCTACCATCTCACTGAAGACATTCAAACCACTCTGGACGGGATCGTCGGATCACTTAACGCTGCATCCGCCGCAACAATGGGTGCAATGGAAACTCTCTGGGAGAGGCGAAAGAGGGACCCAGCACTCATAAGTCAGCCGCTGGGCCAGTGGAAGCTAGCGCACCCGGTCATGACTTTCCGAGGCTATGCTCCAGGTTCCGTCAAAATCGACCCCGGACGACTCCAACTGATGATGAACCCGCTTGACGCCAGACGTTTGCAGGCTGGGGGCCTGATCCAGCACTGATGTTGAGTTCTTTCGCAGCCGCGCAGAAACACCTTCCACCTCCAACTGCTCGTGGCGCATAGCGCTCTTCGGTAGCGCGACTCCACGCAGTTGGTTGCAGTACTCTGCGGAAAAGGTAGAGGCTCGGGCTGGGGCATCGGGCGCGCGATTGATTGTCCCCGTCGCTGTCTAGGATGACGAGGATGCTGGGGGCGTCGCCTGTGCGTGCAAACGGGTCGACGCAGATTGATATTGCGTACTTCGGGACCGGTTTCAGAATCTTCCGGTTCGCGCCCTCGCAAACACATTCGGCGCCGAAGTCCGGCACCGCAAGTTTACGCTGTTGGGCTACCCGTGGCCACGCACGAACCTCCTACGCTGTCATCGTTGGACGTCGCGGTGACCAACACATTCGTCACGGCGCTCGGGTCCACGTCCGAGAATTTGAAGTCGTGAGCGCTTTGTCCGCCGAGGATCAGACCGTCCTGCACCACAACGGCCCCAGATTTCTTCGTTACCGCGACGTGCAGACTCGTCGGCCCGCGAACGTCAGTCACGTTCACGACCATCGCACCCGTGGACGCCGTCCACGCCCCGACCGCAAGAGAACAGTCGGGTGCCGGCAGTCGAGTCGTCGACTCGTCGCCCAGCAGGTAGCTGACAGCGGTTCCCGCATCGGAGCTCGTGACGATCGGGGCCCCAGAAGCCGCTGCGAGCACCGCACTCGTGCAGTCGACGTTGGCGGAGGAACCGAGCGCTGCAGCCACCGTCTGCATCAGCTGCAAACGGCTCATGCTCGCAGCTTTCGCCGTCGCGTCCACCGAGAAGCTGACGGTGGGACCCTCCGCGCAGGACGTGCCGAGCTTCGCTAAGACCGTCGCATACTCGGCCAGCTGGTCAGAGCCAGCGCCATCAGACTGCAGCAGGCTCGAAGCATCAAGGACTGCCGCATCCGACGAGGTTGCCGGTGCTGCCGGCGGTGGCGTGCTCGTCGAACAAGCGGAGAGAAGGAGGGAGGCAGTGACCACGAGGATGGCGACGGCACTTCGATTTGTGGTCATACGCATGATTTGAGCGTAGGTCTCGGAGGAGCTTCGCCACGAAATCGTTGGACCCCCAGCTTGGGGGCAATTGGTGGCAGGGTCAGACCGGCTGGGAGCAAGAGCCACCTCGCCACATGTCTCCGGTCATGACCATCACGCGCCTCGCGGACCCCAACGCCGGCCAGGTCGCCGACGCCGGGCAGCTCATCGGGGGTGATGGACGTGGAAGTGGCCGGCGCTCGGGACCCTAAACTCCAGTCTTTCGTGCACGCGTCGCCAGTTTGAAACACGCCGCGCATGTTACGGGCGGCGGAATCAGTATTCATATCCGCACCACCCAAACAGAGAGTACGTCCAATGACCTTCAACGAATCCCTCCACCCGCGTGACACCGGCCGGTTCACCACGAAAGATGACCCGGCGCCAGATGTCGCCGTGAGCGCGCCCCAGGCCACCGCCCACACGCTCAGCGACCTGATGTCGCTGGACGACGATGACCGTGCGTGGCTCACCGAGAAACTTGCCAACGGCGGCACGGTGAGTACCCAAGTTTCCTGTGAGCTTGTCTCCTTCACGGAAGAGGACGAATACGGCTTTTCGGAGGTCATCGGTACAGCCCCGGTCGGCGACCTGTACATCCGCGTCTTCCGCGGCAATGACGACCTCGGCTACATCGAACTGCCAGGTGACTGGCCTGCTGATGAGTTCGGCCCGGAAGGACGAGGGCGTGGCCCGGACGGCCTTGTGAACGGGCGCGACTACTCCGATTCGCTCGACTTCGCGGTCGCCTCTGCGGCTGCCGACGCGGGATTTAACCTAGACAACTCCCGAGTCGATGATGGCAGCGCCGACGGGCACTTCGTCCGGGTCTTCAACCTCAGCCTGCAACCGCAGAACTTCAGACCGCCGGGCCCTGCCCAGAAACGAGCACTTCACATCATGAACAACTTCAACGAATCCCTCAAACCGCGAGACGCCGGCAAATGTACGACCAAGGTGGGGTCAGCGCCAGACAGCAGGCTTGTCACCCTGCACGCCGCGAAGGAAGCCCGCCTCGTCGCGGCTCTCGCCGAAGCCGGCGGCCAGATTAACGTCGACGAGATCCGCGTGATCCGGCAGGCGTATGTCGACCAGCATGGGTCTGAGCCGTCGGACTGGGGCTCAAACCCGACGTTCAACGCCCTTTCCGACCGGTGGTGTCTGTCCGCTGAACTGTACGCAGCGCGCGCAAGCGCCGACGGCTTCGAGGTGAGTGTTGAGGCGGACAGTGGGCAGCGAATTGTTGTTCAGGTCATCAACCCGGACGGCGAGACCTACCAAGATATCTGTGAAACCACGATCCCGGCCGGACACGTCTCGGGCATGCTCGACTACAAGCCGATCGTCGACAGTGCGGTCGCAGTGAACAAGCGCGCGTATGCCGGTGAGTTCAAGTCCATCGAAAAGGCGTTCATCAAGCGGATCCGCGCGGAGCACGCTGAGGCCGTGGCCGCCTATGCGGTCAGCACGGAGGCGCTCTGTGCTCTCCTCGATGCCCGTTGTGCCGCCGACGGTCGCTGGATACCAGACGAGGCGAAGGCGAAAGCTGGCAAGGCGTTCGCCCAAGCGGTCAAAGAGCGACTGGTCGGAGACAACGGCCGCGTCGAATTCGTGTTCCTGAACCGGGAAACAACCAAGTAACACGGGTCGACCCAACTGCCTAGGGCGGCCTTGGGTTCGATCCTCAGACGAGAGGCGCACGCCCATTAGACCCTTCGACGAGTCCCAGCGCCCTCGGATCGCGGGAAGGTTCACCGATGCGCCCGGGTCGCCTCCCGATTCGGGCCTCATTGCGCCGACGGCTGTACGCCCACGCTCAAGATTATGACGATCCGACCGAATACCAGCGGTTGGCCATCGCCGAGACCTAGACCGTTTTCCGAAACTACGGTCACCGGGTTCGGTCTGCTCGGGGGGCGATCCGGACGATCGTCAGAGGTTCGCTGTTGAGTGGGCTGCGAGCCATCCCCGCGGTCATGCCGAGGATCTCGTGGAACAGGCTTCGGTGAATAGGGACGGTCGGCTCAGTGACGAGCAGTCACATACCCAGGAAGCCTTCTTGTTCGGCGACGTCCAGCGCGGCGAATCGGTGTTTGATCAGTTCGGCGTATTCCGGTTCGCGTTCGATCGCCAAAGAGTGACCGCCGGCTCGGATGATGCCCTCGGAGATGGCTCCGGATCCAGCGAAGCCATCCAAGTAGGTTTCGCCCGGCATGACGATTAGGCCACAAAGCCAATTCACGAGGTTCATTGGCTTGACAGTGGGGTGCCCACGAACGCCGGCTGGGCGCGGTGATTCTGAGACGTGCGCTCGTGGCGAGTATTTGATTTGAGTGAAGAAGCGGCTGGCTTTCTCCTTGCCAGGAGCATATTTTGTCCGCCCTTGGGCGTCTATCAGTTGTACTTGGCACCCGGGCGTGCAGCAGGTCTCATCGCAGTCTTCGTCGTGCTCTAGAAGTAAGTTTCCGGGCCGGCGTCCGCCGGCCGTCGGCACAGACATCGAACCGAGAACTCGTTTAATTTGGCGGTTTGCGCCGCCGTCGACTGCGCCGTTCCTGCGGCTGCGATTCTCCGAAGCATCTGCCGCTATCAGGGAGGACGACACGTTGTAGCCGCCGGCGTTCCCTGCCGCGATCGCTTCGATCAAGGACTGCCTAGGGGCAAGGTTTCTGGCGATCACGATCGGTTCGAACGCAGGTCGCAGCTGCGTTTCCCAGCCCGCGTATTTCTCGGAAAGCTCATCGGGGGCTGCGAGGCGCCGCAGTTCGGAGTCAATGTGCCGATTGGCGGTAGCGTGGCCGAAGCCCTTCGCCCAGGCGAGCGTGTCAACTACCTGAAGTCCGCTTTCCTCAACTGAAACACTAACGCGGGCAAAAGTTCTCGAATGTCCGAAAATTCCTATCGTGCCGCCGGGCATGATCTTGGACCGGAGCAGACGCCAAAAATCCACGTCGAACGCGATCGCGCTTCGGTCCCAGGCAACTCCGGTCAGTCCAAGGCCGTAGGGCGGGTCGAGGATCGCGCCGGCCAGCGAAGCGTCCGGGATTTCAGTGAGGGCCTCCCTGATATCTGCGACGACGAGCGTCATATTGTCGCGCATGGCATCCATGGATTCAGTTTACGACGGAGCGAGGAAAGGCTTTTCGGTTCTGTCTCGCGGCGTATGGCGACTCCCATACGGGCTATCTGCTTGCGCGAACGTACTCTCACAGAGGCAGATAGCCCGACGCCCTTTGAAGTTGGAATCCTGCCGTTATGCGGCTGTCGTTAGGTTCTCGGCTGACCACGCGCTGGTGACCGCCCAGGACCCCAGCTTTGCCACGGTGAATGGAAGGTCGATGAGTTCCCGGGAGAGGGCTCGGTTCCACGTGCGTTTTGCTTTGACGAAGCGCCAGCCGGCACCGTTCCGTCGAATTGTGACGAATGTGGCGTGAGCGCTGTAACCGTAAGCCCGGGGCAACATCGCGCTGCCGTTGACTACGGTGGTGATTCCTGCGCGTGCCCTGTTCGGTACTCCGAGGACGTCGAGACGATGTTCTACCGCTTCGACGTGCCGAATGACGTCGTAGGCACTGACGGTGCGCTGGGTTGCGCGACCCTCAATGTTGTCGATGGCGTTCTGGAGTTCAGTCTCGGAGCCCGATTCGATTCGGATGAGTTTCGGCATGATGATGTCCTCCTCGTCGCGGTCAGCGGCTCAGGATGTGCTGGACGACGATGTTGGGTTCAATCGCGGCGTCGCGGTACTGGCTGAGCAGACCGCGGTTGAGCACGACAGAGTGCTTGGCAGTTGGGATACCCGCGTCTTCGAGGAGGAGCTGGACCATTGCCGCGTACATCGATTCGGACGGGTTGTAACCAGTATCGATGGTGCTGTCGAGCTGGGGCCTGTCGGGGGAGGGTTCGGGGCCGGCGCGTGCCTCCAGATGGCTTCGATTTCCGCCGAGTAATGGCGCAATGCGCGCACGCCTTCCCTCTCGCGGTCGGAGTTGCCCCAGTTATCGATGAGGTCGTCTGCGGTGTAGTCAGAATCGTTGATGTTCATGGTCTATTCCTTTGGGTGGTCGCGACGGTCGCGAACGTTTTTTCTTGCGTGAATGGTGCGGATTTCACGGCTGGTAACTGCCGCTGTGGAGTGCATGCGCGGTACTCTCTCGCTTCTGGAAGGTACTGAGCCGCACGGGGATGTCCTGGGTCTAGATGACGGGAAAGCCGATTTCCTTGAGGGTGACCACGTACGGCGCCCTCCTGCCCCCTTCCTCGCGCTGGAGCCCTTCGTGGACTTCGAGGAGCATCCGCAGTCCCCAGTCCTGGGTGAGCGTGAGGCTGCGGAGCTTTGTCATCAGCTCTGGGGTGGGCTCGTAAAGGTCGGGGTCGTCCTCCATGGCATCTGCCAGGAGGGTCCCGAACCCGAAAGGTTCGGCCATGCAGCCCTGGTGCATGACGAGCATTCCGGCGGCCTCGTCTGCGGCGAACTGCGGCCCGTTGGAGAGTTCTGCTCGGATGAGTGCGTCGCAGGCGATGATGAATGCGGAGGTGGGGTCCAAGCCGGCCACGTGGCCCAGCGGGGCCGCCCACCCGTCGATGACCTCCCTCCGCCTTTCGGCCTGAGTCGGATATTTCGTAAGGGGAGTGCTGCTCATGATGAGCCTTTCTGATTCTGTTTGGAGTGGAAGCCGGCTTCAAGGTTGAAGCCGCTGGTGAGTGCATGCGCGGTAGTTTTCGTTCTCCGACGCGTTGTCATCAAAAAAACGTGCTCCGAGCCGGCGGCAGCGGTCCTCGTTCGACGGAGCAGTTGCCGCGACTACTGCATGCGCGGCACGTTCGCGGACTTGGCACGTAACTGTTGGCAGGGGCAGACGGCTACGGTGACTCATCGCAAGCCCTCACGCGCACATTTCAGAGTTGCACGCCGTTCGCGCAGTTCTTCGGCCAGCTGATCGCACGCATCCATGCCAGCGACAGCTGCATCACCGACCCGATTGCGGATCTCGACGATCTCTGTGATGGAGCGGTTGAGCTCCACCGCCGGCTCGGTGATCTTGCCGTCCAAGGTGAAGCGTGTTGCGAGCAGAGCGACTACGTCGTTGGCCACCATTCGCAAGGAATGCAGCGCGACATCGGGGTCGCTGTAGCGGCGACCCGGCTCGGCGGGTTCTGCCGGTGCCGGCTCGGGAGCCTCCGTGATGGATTCGATCCTTGCGAACTCAGGTCTCCAGAAAGTCAGGAAATCCGGGAGTGACTGGAACGTGTACTCGACTTCTTCGAATGCGCCGTCAAGGCGTCGCTCTGTAAGCAGAAATGTGTATGGCATGCCAGATGCATGCGCGGTGCACCGAATAGCTCGGAGGCCGAGCTGTCTGGCAGCCAACCGACGTCAGAAACCGATCGGCTACGGGCTCTTGCTGGTGGACAACGCCCTCGATCCAGTGGACCCGCTGGCGAATTGTCCTGGAACTACTGCCGCCACGACCGCTCCGGGGGATAACGAGGCCGCGCATGTGCCGTAAGAGGCACATCGTCCTCACCCCTCCGATTCAAAGGAACACCATGACCGCCACCCTCCGCACAGGCACTGTTCGCCACGCAATCTCGACCGCAGCGACGGGACCCATTAGGCCGGCAGAACCCACCGAGCTGGGCAAGCATGCGGACGCGCTCGGCCAGGTCGATATCCTCATCGACGTTTCTGACCGGGCCGACGCCTGTGTCGTCACCATCGCTGACCGTGTCATCCTCGAGCAGCTGGAGCCCGACCGGGAGCCGCTCCTCGGCCTGGGCGTCTCACTGGTCAAGGGCGGCTTCCAGGACACTTCGGGTCCCGGGCGCTGCCCGACCATCGGCCGGAACAACGCCGTGCTCCTGGTCCGCGGAGTGGACCGTGCTGTTGCGCTGGCCGAGGGGTATGACGGCTGCGGCGTGTTCAAGTCGACGATGACCGATTTCTGGGTGGCGGCCGCTGCACGGCGGCACGCGAACGCTCCCCTCCGTTGAAGGAGCGCGGCGCTCGGAGGTGCGCGAACATTCGATACGGGCGCTGCTCGAGGTTAGATGGCTGGGGCACCACATCTGCGCGGCGGCCAGTCTGCATGCCGGATTCCGATACTCGGACCCGATGTACGTAAAACATCGTCGACATTGAAGGCAAGTCTTCTGCCTCCGATCTTGGAACCGCCGCGAAGGATTCCGAGAAACCTCATGCATCGGAGCGGCAGCCAGCCCCGTGCGCTCACTGGCTCCCGTGTGGCACACTCACGTCCATCAGACCGCGTCCGTCAAATGACGTACACATGCCGCGCATGCTCCTATCGACTTACGTCGTGTGACGGGATTCTCCATCGAAGTGTCCTGTTGTCATTTCCTAAAGATGGCGGGATACTGCCTCCCCAAGTATGCGGTGGGACCAGGTCGGCCTACGATGCGCTCCACCAAGAACGAGTCCGTTGCCGACAGCAGAGGGCCGGCGATTGCGCCTAAAACGGGAACGGCACCCGCGACGGTTGTTAGGACGAACCGGATCGCCTTGCCGAGCGGCGAGCCAATTGAAAGAGCCATCTGTTTGCGGACCGAAAGGAATTCGTGGGCAATCTCATCGTCAGAACGTTTGTCCAGGTCTTTCAGCCAGGTTCGAAACTCCGCGCATTCACCAGAATTTCGATATCGCAGGAGTCGATCGACATTGACACGAAGGCTGCCGGTGCGGTCGGTGGGCGAAACGTGTCCGAGGGTAACGACTCTGCCGAACCGAGCCTCGACTGCCCGGGCATTGTGATCACTCGCTAGGAATGAGAGTTTCAGATTCAGGAGCACTGCATCATCGTCCTTGAATCCCGTGAGCGCCTCGAAGCTCCTCATGAGCTGAACACGTTGATTCAGGCCTGCGACCGCGAGCACTCCTCGCTCGACGACCTTGTGTTCGACTTCTTCGGAGAATCCGTGTATACGGCCAAAGTTCGTCGTGATGCGGAACTCACCGTCCCCGTCTAGTGGGAACGCCTGGTAGTCGAAGGAGGCTCCCGGATCGATATGGGTCTGCATTAAGGCTGACCTCCGGATCGCCTGCTCGACGATGACATCTCCTCGTAGGACATTGGCGATTACGTCACCCAAGCCCACCTGTGACGCATCTTGCGGGTACTCGAGCATCCGACTCCGGAGGGCCATTTTGAGCTTTGAGGTCTCTGCCCGTCCAACACCCGCGGCGTCAACTTCTTTCAGGGACTTCGCCACGTACTCGTCCCGGTATGGCTGTCCCTTCGCGAGTTGGACGTTTACGAGGTGGAACGACCCCAAAGGAAGGATGCCCCTGCGCCTGGTGGTCTCTTGAATGTTGTTAGTTTGACCCGTCTGTCCGGTGGTGGCTACGTCGCAGATAAACACCAGTGCACCGGCGTAAATCAGCTTGAGAAGGCCAGCGGTCCCAAAGGCAGAAACGAGCGCGGGAATCTCTTTAAGACTGTGAGACTCCACATAACAGACGTCGAACAGAACCAAACGATTGATCAGTGCTTCCACGTCGACCTCAGCGATAGTGCCATCGCTTCGCATCGTCGAAATGGGACCGAAATGCCGCGACTGAATGTCCATGCCCAATCTTGGCAGAGTGCTGTCAGCTGGTTGAATGCCACGGCGAACCGGTACCGTAAGCAACCAAGACGGACCGGCCGGGAGCCGGGGTCCACATGTATGCGTCGGTGTCCCGGTCGAAAGTGTCAACGTGTACGACACGCTGTAGCCATCATGCGCAGCGGCCAGTCAGGGGGCACATCGATCGGCTAGGAGAGCGTCACGGTTCCAATGCAAAGGCTGGCCGGGCCGATCGGGCGTATGAACCCCCTGTCGCCAGGACGGCCGCGGGGCTGACCTCCGGGAAGTGCGATGATCTCCGTGATATTCACGGTGGCCGCCCGTGAGCGCCGGCGGTGCAGAGTTGGTCCAGTAAAGGTGAACGGCCGGTCGCGGTACTGAGCAGGAGGTACCGCGACCGGCCGTTCAGGACCGGCGGCACACCGAGGGAGGGGTGTGTGCAACCGGCGGGTAGTCGGTGGCGCGGATTAATCCGCGCCTGTTCCGACTGGCTGGGGTCATCCTCGTGCGGGCGTGCGGACCGGGGTGCGGTCATGACCCGGGGTGGCGGTCGGCGTTCGTCGGATGCGAAGCAGATGGGGAGTGCGTCGTTCCTGTCGCGGCAAAGGTGAACGCCGACCCTGGTTCGACGAACTGTACGAGCTAACGTTTTGACCTAGAGGCCCGACGCAGCCGGTATGGTTTGTCTCGATGACGCGGGTCAGGATCTGCACCTCGCTGGCAGCGTCGCCGAGACTCTCGTGCACCTATGCCACCCTCCGCGTTCGCAGGAGTGCGTTGTGACGATGCGTTCGGATCGCGGTCACGCCGATGGAAAAACCGTTTGCCGCGAGTGCGTCCCGAATGGCCATCACCGGCGTGCCGGGATCGGCCAGGTGAGCCCGAAGTTGAGCTGCGGACCTTGCATCGATCGTGCCGAGGTAGGTGTTGATTTTGGTGACGGTTGCAACCGTGGACCGGGTGGTTTGGGGAATGAATTCATACATCGAGCTGCTCCCTCCAGAGCCGAATACACGTCTGTCGGAACCTGTTTGGTGCGCGTTTCCCGTGTACTTCTCTATATGCGCGAGGATCATGAAAAGTGCAGGGTTCTTTGATTGTTGCCATCGATTCTCGGATCTTCTAGTACCCCTCGGCGTATTTTTCGCGCACGGCGAGTATCGCCCACAAGCAATGGAGATATGGCACCTGTATTTCCTCCCGTCATTTCAATGCCCCTCTGCGGCAGACAACTTCAGTGTCACGTGCTTTGGCCGGATCACACCGCAGTGCTCGGCCAGGGGGTGGCGGTGTGTCGATACCGGCGTCGCAGTGGTGCAGGCCGAGCGTGCGCTCCGCTCCGTCGGTCATCGCGAGTCCTCGCGGTGACGATGTGGAAAGCTTCGCCGGTCTTGCGCGCTGGGCGTGCCGAGAGGGACTCCGTCTCGGCTCAACGTTCCCCCGTCATCCTTTCACTCGATGCACGGCCAACTGGCGCGCGCAGACAACTGGCGAAGTTGACGATGCCATCACTCGCAACCTGTTCGGCGCGCACTTGATCTGTCATCCATCCGGATCAGAGGACACACGCCGCCGCCCATTTAATGGGCAGCTGCCGCAGGCCCAACAGAATCAATTCGTTGACCGCCGCGGTCATCTGTTCGTTCTGCGGCGAGGGTGTGCACAAAGAGGATCCCGGGCGCCGCAGGCTGCCCTGTCCATGCGTGCGCCGAGCCCGGTTGCGTCACGTGAGATTATGACAAGCGGGTACGTTCGTCCGTTGGAACCGCTGACTCCTCCGAGGCCGTGGGCGGCCTTCTCATCGATCTATCCCACAAGCGATGCGTGCTGACCGCGGTGCCGTGTGGGCGCCTAGGGCGGCCCTGGGCCGGTAAGCGGGGTCTACGAGTCGACGGCGGTCTGCACTGCCGCGGTCTACGTTTCGAGGAACGTGCGGAGGTGGGGTGCGGTCTCGGCCAGAGCCGTGAGTGCTCGGCCAAGGCGATACTACACACCGCCCACAGTCAAGCCTCGCGCGAGCGCCAACTCGCGCATAGTGGACATCGGGTACCCGTCCAAACCGAAATGCTCGCCGAGAATCGTCCGCTGGTCGCGCGTGAGCCGCGACAGTCCAACCAAGATTTGCTTCTTCATATCGGCAGCCACTGCCAGCTCCTCTGGACCTGGTTCAGTGCTGGGCGCCAGGTCCTGCAACAACAGGGAATCCGCCCGGCCGGCGATCGCCGCATTCAAGGATGTGGGCCGCGGGATTGGGAGCCCGCGACGGTTGAGATCTCTGCGCTGATCGCGGCCGGCTAAGTCTTGGGGCATGCCGGCGCGGGCAACAGCCTCACCGTGCATGGCGTGCGACCTTCGCAGGTAGGTGCCGAGGGGTACGCCCAGGGCGGGGTCGTAGGTGCCGATGGCCTCGAGGCATCTCAGGTATGCCTCAGCCGACCGATCCTCTGAGGCTTGCGCGTTCGGCGAGGTTCGAGTGGACTCGCGTTCGATGAGAGGCATGTAAGCGACGATTACGGCGTTGCGCGCTGACAGTGCAGAAAGACGCTCGTCGCGTGTGGCCTCGGGGGAGCGACCCGCCACCATCTTAACGATGAGGCGCGTGTGCTCCGCGGGGGCGAGCTTGACCCCGTAGGGTGCCGGCGCGACCGCGCGGACCGTCGGCTTGGTCTGGATACTGGCGTTGGTGTCCACTTGGTTTCCTCACATATGACGGACCGGGATCGGCGGAGCTGGTGCTCACTGAGGTAGTGGTGGGATGCGCAGCCAAAACGCAACACCGCCACGAAGACTGCGCGTATATGAGTACGCACATGCGTGAACGCGAGGGATAGCCGTGCGGGACAGTCGTGCGGGACAGCCGTCGGCTTCTATTGGCCAGGCTTTGACCACGCTGCCCAGCGATTGGCCAGCGATTGGCCAGACAGTCTTCCGCTGAAACAAAGGGATGTAGAGGCATTAAGAGATATATGGACAGAAATATGTAAAGAGATAGGCATCTCTGAGCATTTCTTTCTGCCTGTACCTCTACGGCTGTACCTCAACGGCTCTATCTCTTAGCCTTTCTCTCCTATTTTCGGGTTCCGGCCATTCGACCTCTAACACCCTTGCATCCCTGTCACAGCGCGGAACACTTTCTGGGCAGGCTCCGGCCAATGCTGGCCATTCGGCCATTTCTCCTGAGTCCCTGGCCAGAGGATCGAAATTCTTGGGCTCCTCTGGTTGCGTTTCAGACGCCACTATCACCACTACTCCTCGAGCAGATCAGCTCCCGGTCTCAACCGGTACCAAGCACAAGCCCGAGGGGCACTAATTGACCACCATCAACCTGAACAAGGGCGCCTGGCTCGCGCACCACGCCGCCGTCTATGCACGGCATGCGGAGGCTTTTCCGGCGGGATCCGTAATCAGCGTCTGTGCGCGTAGCGCCGGATCCAGCGTCTTCCGTACCGCCGGCTTCGCTGCTCCCGGTGACGCCGAGGCCGCCTGGAAGCTCATCGAGCGTGAGGCAGCCCAGGGGGGCGATACCTGGGTGTCGGTGGGGGTAATCGATGGGTCCGTCGCTGCTGCCGGCGGCCGCGGCAAGAAAGCGGACGTTCTCGGGATGGTGGCGCTGGTCGTCGACGTGGACACGGACGATGGCGAGCACCGGGTATCCAACAACCCCTCGCGTGCGGAGGTCACTGAGTGGCTCACCGAGATTCCGGCGCCCACGGTCTCTGTCGATTCCTCCGGTGGTTTCCACTGGTGGTTTGCTCTGGACACGCCCGTGGACCCGCGCACCGTCGAAGGCGCTGAGCTCATCGCCCGCCATAGGGCGTTCTGGCTGGCCTTCGGTGCCCGCCGTGGCCGTAACATCGACGCTGGACCGCTGCACACTCTCAGCCAGGTTCTCCGCCCTGCCGGCACAGTCAACGCCAAGGGCGCCGAACTCAAGCCCGTCACCCTGGTCACAGCCGGCGGTCCTGTCTACAGCCACCAGGACTTGCTCAGCATCTACCCGCCGCTCCCTGTCAAGGCTCCTGTCGCTGTCTGTAACCGTGCCTTCGCCCGCTCAGCCACTCTTTCCTCCCCGCGCGATCCAAACGCAGCCCCGCGCCTGGGCGATCTGTTCGCCGTTGGGTTCCCCGTCGACTCCTTCTTGCAGGAGGTCTTCGGCGCCGACCTTAGAGGGAATGGCGTATCCATGCCGGATAGGGCAGGTGACACGGCGGACCGCGACTCGGGCCGGTTTTTCGAAACGGCCGATGTCCAGCGCGTAACATTTTTCAGCTCCACTGCTCAGGCAGGATTTGGACTTGAAGATGACGCGCACTCACATAGCAGCTTTGACGTCCTCGCTCACACCGTCGGCGGTTACAAGGAAGCCTCCGCTCTTCTCCGGCCGTTTGCCGGAGAGTGGTTCAACGCCGACCTGGTTGACGCTGTGATCGCCGCAATGCTCCCGCGCGTTGCTGACGCGTTCGGTGTTGTAAAGCCTGTCACTTCCGATGCACCAGTCCCAGCGCCCGCACATGCTTCGGACGAGTCCATCCCGTACTCGGACGTGCCGCCGCCCGATTTGGACTTCGACTTCGAAGGGCCGGTCGTAGTTGTGCAGGAGGCAGCGCCGCGTGTTGTCTACCCGGCCACCGCGGCCGGTGACCAGAGCGCTGTTGACGCTCTCCTGGCCACTCGCGAACCTTCAATGCAGGGGACGCGATCAGCAGCCATCGTCGCCACCGACGAGTCCGAAGTCCGCACCACACCAACTCCACCGCGGACAGTAGAGAAGGTGAAGCTCACCGTCGCGCGGGCGATCGAGACACGGACGCCCTCGACATTCAAGCTCTCAAACCATGTCGAGGTTCGCCTCTGGGACGCAGGCCACGGCGTGTACGAAATGGTCAAGACCGTTGATGATGAGGGCATCGAGACGTGGAAGGCCCGTCAGATCTGCGATTGGGTCCCGTGGCGCTCCATGGTGGTGTCTCGTGCTTCGCTCAAGAACGGATTTCCGGTTGAGAACGGCGAGAAGATGGTCACTGTCACTATCGCCCGGTCCGACGAAGTTGTTCGGTCCGCGCCAGGCTTCACCCCCGAGGATGCGACTAACCCGGCCGCGGTTGTCCAGCGCCTCGATATGGGAGTAGCTCTGCCGATCGGCAGCACCAAGAAAGAGCACCTGGCGAACGTTCTCCGGGAGCTCGGTTCCGATGACGCCTCCACCCGGATCCAGGAGCTGACGACCATGGGGTGGCTGGTTGGCGAGCCCGGCGTCCGTACCGGCGTCACCTACGCTGCGCCTGGCGGCTCTGTCAATGGTTGTGGCCGGGTGCAAGATATTTCGGTCGGCGTTCCCGCGAAGTCCGACGTCGACTCGTTGACTCCGACCCATTTTGCCCACGGATGGCGGGCGATCGCCACGACCTCGGAGGAGCTGCGAGAGGGCGCCCAGGCGCTGGCGGAGTTCATCAAGCTCAGCCCGAACGTCGAAGCACCCGTAGCGCTGGCCGGGTTCGGAATGATGGCAAGCGCCCCGCTCAGCCTCAGCCGTCGTGCCACCCTCATGGTCGCGAGCCCGCCGGATATGGGCAAGACGCTGCTGTTGAGCGCGATGCAGTCATTCCTCACGCCGGCGTGGCGTGCGGGGTGGACCGGCGGCACGCTGATCTCCTCGTCAGCCTCAGGCTGCGGCGTCCTCTCCTCGTACCTGGCCTCGGCCACCGGCTTCTGGGATGACTACCGCGTCCCGGAGATCCCTGCCGACGCCGCCAGGGTGAAGGGTGCGCTGGCTCGAGTGCTGCAGGCCTCCTACACGGCGGTCTCCGGAGAGGCAAAGGGCACGCAGAACGGCGGACTTCGCGGATCGTCGGATGCGTCCACAACCTCGATCGTCTCCGGAGAGGCACTCAGCGAGGAACAGGGGATCGCCTCACGCGTTGTCTCCATCTCCCTGGAAGCGGGCCGGGCCGACATCGCCATGCTGCCGATGGGTACATCTCCAATCGACGAATGGCGGAAGAAACGCCAGGATGCTGCAAACCGGCTCTTCGGCGCTTACATCTCCTACCTGGCCCGCCAGATCGACAAACTCCCTCGCGGACTTTCGGACTGGACAACGGCGAACGATGAGCTCAAGGCAACACTGATGCCGAAGACCGGCGGCCGGTCGGCCGAGACCGCAGTCGTCATTGCGACCGGCTGGTCGCGGTTCCTGGACTTCGCGGCTGAGGCGGGGATCGAAGATCTGCTGCCGACGATGGCCGACGTGAACGTCGTCGTGTCTCGCCTGGCTGAGACCTCGGGGGAGCGGGCGCGCAACACGAACCCTGCGAGCACTCTGGTCCGGGCAGTTCGTGACGCGATCGCCGGCGGGTCTGTATATCTCGAGCTCGCCAACGGCGGTGTCCCGGTGCTGGAACAAGCCCGCAGTCTTGGCTGGACCATCAGACCTGACCGCATCGGGACTCTCGAAACGGTGCCGTCAAGAATGGCTGCCGGGCTGATCTCGATGGACGGAAAGTATGTCCTCCTCTACGGTGCCGCGCTTAAAGACCTCAAGCGTTTCACTGCCGTCGCCGCTGTTCCGATGGGCCAGGTCGATGGGGGTTTCGCTTCGGTCGTCGTAGCGGGAACCGAACCGGGCGGGAAGAGCCCGGTGCCACTGGGACTGAACCGCAAGCGCGGGTATGTCGTAGCCGCCGACCTGCTTGACCTGCCAGGCACACCGCTCATGGCCATGCAGGGCCCAGCGGACCAGCAGAACTACTAGGCGCCTCTTCGAACGGCCCGTCGACTTTCCCCGTCGGCGGGCCGTTTTTGCTGTGCCGCATGCCTATGGATTGGGTCCTGAGCGCCCATCCGTGCCAAAAACTTGACGCCATCTCACCCCAGTTCAGGGGTGATTTCTGATTTTGACCTGTTTTTGCCTGTTTTGAGGCCATTTCGGCGCGGTTGAGCGCCCCCTTTGTCGCATGTCTCCCTCCTGACGCCACAGGGAGGCACAAATTGTCAAAACAGATTCTTACCGCGGAGCACGCAGCGGAACTGGCCGTACGAATCCAGGCAGCCGGGCCATTCGAAACGGCGAAGATGCGGTCAGCGCGCGAAGACCGCAACAGCGCGCGTGTCGATGGTGGCCGTGAGGAGGAACCAGCGATTCCACCGGCGGCGTGGGGGCTTGCTGCTTTCGCCGAAGGCGCAGTGAAGAAGGCCGGCGCACGTTGGGCGGCCGCCAACCCTCAGCTGGTCTGGGACGACCTTCTGCAGGTTGGCCGCATGGGAGCGGCCGCGGCGGCCTTGACGTTCAACCCGTCTAAGGGTGCTTTCGTCGCCTACGCCAAGAACGACATCAACGGCGCCATTCGCTCCTACGCATCTGAGATGCACGAAAACGTCTGTATCCCCTCTGACCTGGTGAGCTCAACCCAGCGTGGCTCCGACGCCCAGAAAGCCGCCGCCGGGGCGTGGTCCAATACGGCCTCGTTAGATACAGATGACGCCGACAGCGTGCCTCTCCGTGAGCGCATCGGAGCGCCGGAGCCGACGCTCTCCATCGAGGAGAAGCAGGCGATCCGCGCAACAGTCAAAACCCTGAGCCAGGTGTCCCAGCGTGTGCTCGCCTTGGTCATCGATGCCGATATGACCTCTGCCGCCGCCGCTAAGGTCCTCCTTACCTCAGAGCAGGCCGTCCGCGCAAATCTCAAGCGCGCCCTTGCCGCCCTCGCACCCCTTTTAAAAGAGCTGCTCGGCTGACGTTGCGTTTTGGAAGCCCCTCACTCCACTACTAACTGAGGAGGCGAGGCGCCTCCAGAAGATGGCGCGTCGCCTCATCGGGTAGCGCTGTTCTGATAACCCGGTAGCGCTCTTCTGCCTAAGTGGTAGCGGCCCGGAC
>NZ_JASJVI010000045.1:0-30397 GCF_035019865.1 Cryobacterium sp. 10I5 | reverse complement strand
GTCCGGGCCGCTACCACTTAGGCAGAAGAGCGCTACCGGGTTATCAGAACAGCGCTACCCGATGAGGCGACGCGCCAACGGCCACGCGCGACAGCGACAACATCTTCACGGAACTCTTTCGGATAAGGCTTAGGCACAACAACATCCTTTCAGGCCACCCCGCAAGGCAAGCCAACTCAGATGTCACCTAACCGTGCAGCAGACCTATCTACCTTTCGTTCATTGAATGAAGCCGAGCCGCCTCGGCGTTAGAAATCACCGTCACGGATCCGTGGCGTGCGTCCCGTGGTAACTCCAGCCGGGCAGCCGCCCAATCCCACCCGTCCACGGAAGTCATTGCTTGATAGCCGTCCTCGAGGAATGGGTCGAACAGCATGACGAGACGGCCACCGCTTTCAAAAACCGTGGGGCCTTCGACAAATGACGGGCTTCCAAAGCGCACGCCGGTTCCTTCCGGCCGTCCATCTGGGCTCAGTGCCCAGATGAGGAGATCTTTTCGGACTTGGGGTGTCTCGTTGGTTCCACTTTCATCTTTGGCGACCAAAAAGCCCGACGAGTCGGGTCGTTTGAACACGGTCGCGTCGATCAACGAGAACCCTGGATCGAGGTAGATCGTCGATTCGGTGTAGGAGCGGAAGTCGCGCGTTTTGCAGCTCCAGATGGAGTGGTACTGCTCGCTGGCCAGCCAGTCGACGCCAGCGTCGGGTTCCGGTCCCACCGAGGACGACCAGATGATGTTGATCGTTCCGTCGCGGTCAGAGAAGAACTCAGGCGCCCAGGCGTTCTTCGCGCCGGCAATTTTCGACATCACAGGGATGGCCTCAAAATCGACCCAATCGAGAAGGTCGGCGCTCGTGGCGTGGACGATGCTCGTGCTTGCCCAGCCGTTCGAGGCTAGGAGGTGGAAGAGCCCGTCGGATGCGCGCCCGATGAAGGGATCGCGGAGAGTCCGTTCCCCGATCGGACTGCTAACGATAGAACCGCCGCCTGCGACGGGCTCGAATACGATGCCATCCCAGCTGAGGGAAAGGTGCAGGGATTCATCCTGAGTTGTGAAGTACGAGAACAAGTAAGGCATCAGCCGACCGTCTTCGTCACGAGATAAACCCGCGCAGCAGGCTCATCACCCGACCCCGTGATGAGAAGCCGCCTGTTCTTCAACTCCACCGTCCACGGACGACCGATTCCCGGCGGCGGGAAAACCTGCTCGACGGTCGCGCCGTCATCGACTCCGATCTCGAGAACGACAGCGGGATCTGCACCACTCTGGCGCCAAACGATGACGACGATCTCGCCGCTTTCCGCGTTGTCGAAAGCGACGGTCGTCCGTGGTTCGCCCCACCGAGCCATGCCGGTCGGATACCTGACAATAGAGCTTGACTGGATTTTGATCAGACGCTTGTGAACGGAGACTCCCGCGGCGACGAGGTCCAGCTGCCGGTCGTCCATTCGACTCAGCACCCCAGCCAAATAAAGACGCCCCGCAAGACCGTTGGCAATCGTAAAACAGATCATCTCGTCGGTCATATCCGCTTGGGGATATGACCAATTACCGGCTTGCTCGGGCAGGATGTGCGCCAGAGCGCCCACCGCAATGCTCGGGTAAAGAAGTGGATTCGGTTGATCCGACGTTGACTGGATGTGTACGTTCTCGAGTATCCCGAAGTCGGACCTCATCCCGCCCGAGGCGCAGTTTTCGATGAGAACTTCCGGATGGCGCTGCCGAAGCCGGGCGAGCCAAGCTACGTGAGCCCGCGCATTTTCTAATAATCCACCGCCAGCGCTGCCGCCATCTCCGTCGGGCCCAGGAGAGAGCATGGAGTTGTAATCGAACTTGAAAAAGCAGACTCCGAGCTTGACGACCAGTCGGTCCAAGACCCGGTCGAGATGGCTTGTAGCGGCGGAACTCCGGAAATCCAAGTAGAAGCGGCCGCGATCGCGGATCCGGCCACCGAATCGGTGGAGAAAAGCCTCCTCGGGAAGTTCGATGGCTGCGTCACTCGTTTCACCGACGACTTCCGGTTCCAACCAAAGCCCTGGTTTCATGCCGCGCGCCCGGATAGCGTCCAGGGTGGTCGAAATCCCGCGCGGAAAGCGGGAGAGGGAAGGGTTCCAGTCCCCGACCGAATCAGCCCAACCCTCTCCGTTATC
This sequence comes from Cryobacterium sp. 10I5, assembly GCF_035019865.1. NCBI lineage: Bacteria > Bacillati > Actinomycetota > Actinomycetes > Micrococcales > Microbacteriaceae > Cryobacterium > Cryobacterium sp. 10I5. Next base: position 28,246 of record NZ_JASJVI010000045.1, on the reverse strand, counting down.
GGCCCATCCGGCGTCGATACAGAAATAGTCGGCCCCAACACGTGCGGCGCTTTCAATGAGAGGGAGTAACTTCTCTTCCGTGGGGTCTCCCTCGAGAGTTCCCATGAAATCGTTATAGATAACCGGATATTCAGGGGCACCGCCTCGCATTCGGCGCCAGGCGCGTCGTATTTCAGTGAGCCCAGCGAGGGCATCTTCCACGCTCTGCCCGACGCCGACGCTCACCGTGACCGACTCGAATGCGTCTCCTTGTACCAGCAGATGCGTCCATTGATGAAAGTCGTCAGTCGGCCCACTGACGACCAAGTACGCACCGTCGTCGATGTCCCGGCGCACGATCTGGCCGATCGGTTCAGGTTCCATAAATCGCGGAAGCGCCGATCGGTCCCAGGCTCGCTCCCCCACTTCCCATCGCCACGGGCTGGGGCTATCCACTTGCCAGGCGAGAGCGCGCACCGAGTTCACGGCAACCGCAGCGGGCGCGAAAGAGCCGGACGACCACGTCCCGAAGCTGGTGGCTGATGTGAATCCGCGCCGATATTCGGCAGGGTCATGAGGGGCTATGAGTTGAGCAGCTGGGTCCCGAAGGGGCACGACCTCCCAGCGGTTCTCCGCCGACCAACTGCTCCGGGCACGCCAAATTTTTAAGCTAGTCAAGTCATCCGATAGGATCGCGCCGGTGGCGAAGCTCGATACCGCGGCGATTCGTATCGCCGGTCGCCCTGGTTCAAGGCTGACAACGCTCCGGGTGCGAAAGGCGGCCGCTCCTTCGACGGTTTCGAAGATAGTCACGACGATCAGCCCGATCACATCATCATGTTGCTCGACGATCAGACGGAGTGTATCCGCGTCTCGCTCCTCGCTATGAGTTCGGTACCGAAGGCGTGCCCCCAGGGCGGTCTTGTCCATACGGTTGGGGGTGTCAGTCAACCCGAGACTGGGGATCAAGATTTCGACCAGCGATTGCTTCGGCGTCCTCGTGGGGGCGTCGGCGACGCCCCGCACGATGTCCTCGAGGACGACGGGTTGATCCATTCCGTGAGTCAGCCGGAGACGAAGTAGGCCGTTGCCCCACTCGAGTACCGTGCCCTCATGGGTGAGCTGCTCGGCGATCATGCTTTCACCGCCCCCGAGGTCAATCCCTCAACGACGTTTCGCTGAAGGAGAAGGAATATCACGAGAAGGGGGGCAACCCCGAGGAGCGCTGCTGGGAAGAGAACAGTCGGTTCCACCGATTTCGGATCCACCAACGCGTACGCGTTTGCCATCACTGTGCGACTTCCGGTGTCCTGAAGAAACACGAATGGGATCAGAAGGTCGTTCCAAATGTTCAGCGTCATGAAGGTCGCGAGTGTCGCTGTGACAGGCCGAAGCAAGGGAAGCAATATCGAGAAGAAACTGCGCAGGGGCCCCGCCCCGTCGAGGGCCGCTGCCTCCTCCAGCTCGAGGGGGATCTGACGGAAGAAGCTGGTGAAGAAGAAGATCGCCAGCGGGAGATTCAACGCCGTGTAGATGAAGACGACTCCGAGGTGGGTATTGAGCAGTCCCAGGTCGCGGATGAGCAAGTACAGAGGGGCGAGCAACACGAAAATCGGAATGGATGTTCCGAGCAGAAAGGACCGATAGACGGCGCTCGTCCATGGGCGAGATATGCGCGCGAGCGGATAGCTCGCCATTGCGCCGATCACGATCGTGAGGGCCGTGGATCCGAGAACCACTATGACCGTGTTCAATACGCTAATGCCGTAGTCCAGCTTGGTGAAAGTGTCTGTGATATTCGAGAACGTCAGATGCGTCGGGATGGCGATGGCATTCGATGCGACGTCTTTCGCCGGTCTGAACGCGACTGACAACGTCAGAACGAACGGAAGCATCAGCGCAACGATGGCGAAGGTCAGCCCGATGTTGGAAAGGATTTGCGCGGGAGAAACGCGCAACCGCGACCCAGCGCCCCCGCGCTTCTTCGATGAGTGAGCTACGAGATTCATGACATCCGCCTTTCGCGAAGCTGGAGGGCCCTGTTGATGCTGGCGGTGATGATGACGACGACCAACAACAAGAGGACTGAGATCGAGACGGCGTAGGCGAACTGGTTGCCGCCGGAGAACACTTTCTGAAATATGACAAGCGATAGGGTCTGAGTCGAGTTAGCCGGACCACCGTTGGTGAGTACCAGCGGAAATTCGAAGACCCGAAGCGAGCCGATGAGGGACAGCGTCGTGTTCACGGTCAGCGATGGTGCAAGAAGTGGCCATTCAATTAGGGCGAACCGTTTCCACCCAACCGCACCATCCATCTGGGCCGCGTCGATGATGTCGCCCGGCATCGATAGGTACCCGGCCAGGAAGATCACCGCGGAGTAGCCAGCGAACATCCACACGTTCACTGCCGCGACCGACATTAACGCCGTGGAAGGGTCACCGAGCCAAATATGTTTCAACCCGCCCAGGCCGACCCCATCGAGCGTCCGATTGAGAAGCCCATCGGGAGCATAAATGTAGGAAAAGATGAACCCTGCGAGCACTGGGGCAACAAGGGTCGGCAGCAGCATCACGATGCTGAGAGCACGCCGCCACCTCGGCCGACTGAATATCGCCCGTGCGAGCGCGACACCCAACACTGTCTGAATCACGACAACGACGACCGCGTAAATGATCGTATTTTTGAACGCTTCTAGCACAACGGGGTCGGTCAGTGCCTCCGCAAAGTTCTGCAGCCCGACGAAATTCGCCACCGGACCACCGCGCGAGTCCGTCAAGCTGAGGTAGGCCCCACGGATCAGGGGATAGATAATTAGCGCCCCATATATGACAATCGCCGGGGCAAGAAATCCAATGGCGGTGAGTTTTCGGTTCGCGAACAACGATGTTCCTCTTTCCGGCGGGCGGCGTGTGGCCTCGCCCCCCGCCTTCGATCATGGGTGCTTACTTGCTGGTGAGTGCTTTGCGGCCCAACGTGTCATAAGTAGCGAGCAGTTGCTGCTGTGTGGTCTGCCCCAACAACATCCCCTGGATCGCCTGCCCGAGCTGTGCCTCGTTTCCGTTGAGCCAGGTATTCCCGGGCAGAATCCGGTATTGGCCCGCGGCGTATGCGGCGTTGAAAGGCGCCGTCGCATCCGACTTTGGAGTAGTAACGGACTTGAACGCACTGATGGCATTTTCCGAATTCAGGAACGGCGCAGAGTGTCCGGTGGACCAGTAGTCGACGTATTCCTTTGCGACATTGTCGGCCTTGGAAGCGTTGTTCACCTGCCACATCACGCCTGCGAACAGAGTCGAGACTTGCTTGCCATCATCTGCGGGCCAGGGGAAGATTTGCGCATTGATGCCGGCCTGGAGAACGTCAGCCAGGTTCCATGCACCCTGAACCCAGAATGCACTCTTGCCGGCCTTGAAATCCTGAAGGCCCTGACTCCATTCGTCGGTGCCGAGCTCCGACTTCCAAGCTACGTAGCCTTGAGAGTCCAAGTCCACCAACTGCTTTGCGCTCGACGACCAATCGCGGTCGAAACTGGTCTTCCCCGCGATGAATTTCTGATCCCACGTGGGATCGTCGCGATAAACAAGCGTAGAGGCGATCTGCTGGAGCGTGGCCTGCGCCGTCCATGCCGACTTGTCGGGGAGAGAGAGAGGGGTGATGCCCGCAACCTTCAGCTTCGCCATGTCGTCAAGGAAGATGGACCGAGTGGTCGGGACTTCGGTAATGCCGACTTTCTTGAGCAAATCCATGTTCGCGTATGTGGTGATGCCGATCAGTTCGGTGGGAGCGGCATAGACCTTCCCATCGCTCCCTTCGGTGAAGGACTTCAGGTCCGGAAGCACGTCCGACGCCCACGACTGCTTTCCTAGATCGGCCAGATATCCGGAAGAAGCAAGCGTCTTGGTGCTTACAGGGTCGCCCATGAAGACATCTGGCGCATTGCCGGCGAGAAGCTCGGCTGAGAGCTTCTGCGTGTACGAGTCGCCAGCGGGCATGTAAGTGAAGTCGATCTTCACTCCAGGGTGAGACTTCTCGAAAGCGGCGTTGACCTCAGCAACCCCCGCCGGCTCGGTTCCACCGCCCTTCCAGGCAAGAACTTTCAAGGTCGACGATGCCGCCGGGCTTTGTCCCGTACTGCATCCGGAAAGAAGTCCGGATGTCACCACCGCGACGCCGACGAATGCGCCGAGCAAGCGCAAATTTTTGTACCTCATCATTGGGGTCCTCTCATAGGTACTTCAGGGTTCCTCGCTCGCGCACTTTGCGGGCGAAGTACCGGCTCTTGGCTAGCGGGAGTCGATCGCCATGCAGCCTGGGTAAGTAATTTTGTACATATACGGAACGCAATGTCAACGCTAACAATGAAATTGTTGTTAGCGCTGCCATCCTCTCTAGTAGAGTCTTTTTTAGATATCAGGCAGGAGTATGGACTATGGCGACGGACGCTCTGACCAGCGGGTTGATCTCCTCGGAGAGCCAAGCAGGAAACGGCCACGCGAGTCTTGCCGATGTTGCCCGGTTGGCGGGGGTTTCTGCTCAGACTGTTTCTCGCGTCGTCAATCGCAAAAACAACGTCGCGGAGCCGACCCTCACCCGAGTACGCGAAGCCCTCGACGCCCTCAGCTTCCAGCCAAACCGTATCGCCAGAAGCTTGGTGTTGAACAGGTCCGAATCAATCGGAGTGATCAACCTGGGCATTCCGATGAACGTGTCCCTCGGCCAAAGCCAGTTCGGCATCGGGCAGTCTGCCGAATCTGCCGGGATCGCAACGATCTTCGCCACAGTGCTCGAACCTGAGACGGGCCACGCGTCTGAAGACGCTGTCGCCCGAGCATTTGATCGACTGCTTGGTCAGCGCGTTGAAGGAATCATCCTTGCGTCGCCGATGTCTCAACGCTACTCCGCGCCGCAGAAGATCGCCGCAACCCTTCCTGTCGTCGAGATGTCACGGAACCCCGCTGCGGGGATCTCGAGCGTGGGAACTGATGGCGTACATGGTGGCGTCCTCGCGGGTGAGCACCTCCTTGACCTCGGCCACCGTCGTATCGCCTTCGTCGACGGGCCTGCCGATGAGGGCTATGCCGGCGAAAGGCTGACGGGTATCGAAAGCGCCTTATATCAGCGAGGCCAGTCTCTCGAGCGGCACCTGCACGGCGACTTCAGCTCCGCGAGCGGCTACCGTGCGGGGCAAGAACTGATGCGGCATGTGGGCGTGACCGCGATCTTTTGTGCCAACGATCAGATGGCGCTTGGCGTCATGCACGCGTACTCGGATGCAGGTCTCTACGCGCCTCGCGACTTCAGCGTGGTCGGATTCGATGACATCCCCGACGCGCAGCATTTCACGCCTACGCTCACCACGATTCACCAGGATTTCATAGAAACTGGCGCGCAGGCGTTTCAGGAACTGGCGCGCCTGGTGGAGGGGGAACGGCCCCGCAACATCTCGCTCGAACCATCTCTAGTCATCCGGGGTTCCACCGGGCCGCCGCCGCCCTCTACCTCATGACAGGGTCTGCTGTCGATCTAGTTGACACCGTGACCAAACCGGCAGCAGAACCTATAGGGACGGACGTAGTTCCTGCGGACGCACTGCGCGCTGTGTTAGCTCGTTCACCCATGATTTTTTTACCGAGCCGATGAGTTTCTGGTCCGCCTTCGTTAGCCGGCTGATGTTGCCGATCAGGTCGAAAGCTTCACCGATCATCGTTGGCAGATCGTCGATGCTCACTGTCGATGCTCGATGAAGTACTTCAGCCGCAACCGCGGGGTCGACACCGTCGAGCTTCAGCAGCGCGAGAATCTCGCGGGCATCCTTCTGGCCCTTCTCCGAGAAATGGCGGTCAAGGAGTGCCGCCATCTTGGTGGCGATGTGAGCTTCGAGTCGCAGCAGTGTCCACTTTTCGAACGAGAGCTCGTCGGGGTATTCGGCGAGTACTTCGACTTTGAGGCGTAGCTTGCCGCCGAGTTGGGATTCGTACGGGAGGTAGATGTCGAGGTGCACGTTGTCGATCGTCGCGCGCAGTTTTCGCCCCTGGTGGTTGTTGCTGGGGGAGAGGTCCGCCATCAACTGCTCGAGTTTGTGGCGACTGTCCTGCGAGGTGATCAGGTCAATGTCGAGGCTGATCTCCCCGCCGACGCGCACGAATGTCGCCCAGCCGCCGATGAGGATCGACGGCTCGAGGTCATGACCGAGTCGGTCGACCAGAGCACGGATAACTCCGTGCTCGTCTTCGTAGAGGTTAGGCACTGGTTCGCTGCTCCCAATCCGCGTCCGCGAATAGCTTGGCCTTCAGCGCACGGGTGAACTCTGCTGCCTGCCAGCCCGGGCTTGCCCATAGATCGGCGTAGGTCTGCGCGAGGCTGGCGTATCCGGACTTCCAGGTGCGTGCGGCCAGTGGATCTTCGCTGAGGATGATCACCTCGTCTCCCACAGGAAAGTCGGCTTGGGACAGCGCGCGGGCTGTGTAGACGATGCGCCGGCCGAGATCGGCGACGGTGTTGCGTCCGCCGAGATGGTGCACCGCGGCGCTGCTGCCGCTGAGCGCGTAGGCCTCCTCGACGTCGTCGAGCAACGTTTGGGCGGCGGGAAGGGTGGTTGAGACCATGGTGTCAGCACGCAAGTTGCGGTGAGCCGCGAAGGCTTCGAGGAGCTTCTCGGGCGAGACGACGGTGTAGCCGCGACGCGAGTTTGGGCGGACGGCACCGATGTCGACGAGTCGCCCGAGAGCTTGATGAGTGGTCGACGGCGCGACCGACGATGCTTCAGCGATGTCCCCGATGCTGTTCCAGTCTCGCCGGCCGTCCAGCGCGGCGTCGGCCAAAGTGCGCCAGACTATCTCCACATTCTTCATAGCATCATGCTCGCAGGTTTTACATAAATATGGAAACATGTATCTGTATTTATATGGATACTGGGATGTATCTGCTTGCCCACACTTTGCCCACACTCGTGGGCAAACGACCTAGATCGTATGCAGCTGTAGTCATCAAAAACCCTTGACTTTCCGGGGTGTTTGGGCCACTCCCGCTCGGCGATTGGGACGTTTTTAGGGTTCGAGTCCCTCCAGGGGCACTTTGGAAAAGTGTTGGTCAGCTGCGCTATTTACCAAGAATCCAGCCGCTTTCGAGCCTCCATTGCCCACCGCTGAGCGGCATGGACCCTCAATTGCGGTAACTGTGGTCGGGCTTTCCGCATCTAGGTAGAAAGGGGCCGCATTCCTTCGGGGGTGCGGCCCGTTCTCACTAAGCTTGAAGGCCAGCCGGTAAGAAGCAACCGTTAGGGTTGCGTCCTCTCGAGTGGTGTAGTTCCCGGGTTTCGAGCGTTGGATTAACAACGTAGGAAACCACCGTGCGATGGTCAGTGAGAACCGTTCAAAGTTCCTCACAGAAAGACACGTCACACGATGGCTTAGACCAGTCTGCCCTGCTCGCGCTCCTCTCGGAACTCAAGCTCACCAACGTCACCGATCGAATCCGGATGGTGACCGAAACGCTCTATCAAGAACTCATCGACGCGGAGGCCACCGCCCACATCGGTGCCGGCCGGTTCGAACGCTCCGATGAGCGCACCACCCAGCGCAACGGGACCCGCCCGCGCGTCTTGACGACGACGGCCGGGGACCTCAACCTGAAGATCCCCAAGCTGCGCCAGGGGTCGTTCTTCCCTGCCTGGTCTTGACCCCCGAGAGTGGACACGGGTTAAGCGGCGAGTTGGATCTCTGCAACCTGTGATGAGAATTGCATCTCGAAGTCCACCGGGGTGAGATGCTCGATCGAGGAGTGCCGCCGACGGTTGTAACGGTCCTCGATCCACGCCGCGACGTCTTGGATCGTCGTCGAGTCCAATCCGCGGGGGACGCGTCCAATGCGAAGATGTCGGCTTCCAAGCGGGAACTGGACTTATCCGAAAGGGTCCTAATCCTTCACGGCACTGAGCCTGGGCGAGGGCCGCAGCTGTGGTGATTTGAGGTTGATGTAGTCGGCGTGTGGCGCTCCGGCGGCGGCAGCGTGCTGGTGGAGTATCTTGCTGCTGTAGCCCAGGGAGTTGGCCAAGGCGGTGGGATTGAGTTCTCTGGCGAGGTCGCGCAGGGCGGTGTTTCTGACGCCGTTGAGGTCAATGCCCCAGTTGCGAAGTCGCTGCAGCATGCTTTCTGGATGGGTGTGTTGGCCAGGCAGGCTGCCGGGAAAGAGCCAAGGGCTGTCGGTGTTGACAGTTTGCTGGTTGGGGCGGTTGTGGACGTAGTCCCAGAAGGTTGCCGTGACTTGTGCGGGCAGTAGGGCTGGCACCGATCCCAGACGCAGGTAGAGGCCATCGGGTCGCGCTTCGAGTGCGCTGGTTTTCAGGGCTGCGATCTTTCCGACCGGGTGTGCGTAAAGCAGCAGGATAAGTGCGGCGACGCGGTCTGCGGCGGGCATTTCTCCGGCGGTGAGGCAGGCGCGGATGTGGTCGATTCTGGCTGCCTGCGTCAGGATCGGGGTCGATCGTGCCTCACGACGGGGGACCCGGACTTTCGCGATCTCGCGTGATGTGACGAGCGAAGCGATGAAGGTGTTGATGGCATGGCGAGTGGATGGTCCGGAGGCGAGGTAGTCGTCGAGGTGCGACTGACGGATGTCCGTGTAGGTGGTGTCGTGCTCGGATAGGAGCCAGGCGAGGAATCGTCCTGACTCGGTGATTTCCTGCTTCGCTGACCGGACGGCGAAGTTCATGTTCTTGCCGGGCAACGACTTCGCCCGGAGTCGTTTCAAGTGATGCCACCGACCGAAGCGTTCGATTGGTCCTTGGATCTCGCGATGGTCAGCAAGAGACATGATTCTCTTCTCGAGCCAGCGTTCGAACGCCGCCAGTTGGCGGTCCCGGGGCGGCAGCATGCCGTGATGGCTGAGTGTTTCGCGAAGGTGTTCGACGGCGTTGGATGCGGGTAGGGCGTCGAAGGCCTCGTGGCTGATGGACAGTTCCCTGGTGCCCAGTTGGGTGAGGAGCGCGCTGGCGCCGATGCCGCGTTTCCAGGTATAGATGCTCTCGGGGCGCTCGGCATTGGCGAAGACAGCGACGAGGCGTTTGAGCCGGAGGTCCGGGGGAGTGTTGGGTTGGAGGGTTGCGGTGAGATCGGCGCGGAGGACGCAGCGGATGCAGTTGCCGTTCCGAAATCGTTCGGCTTCATCGCCGCAGTTGTCGCAGTGCAGGAGTGTGGTGATTCCGGCGCAGTCACGGCAGATGTTCGCTCCGTCCGCGTCTTTGCCAGGGAGCAGGCGTGTGTCGCGGCAGGTAGCGCAAGGGCCACGGGTGTGTGTGGCTGTGGTGAAGCAGATCCCGCAGATGGCGCCGTCTGGCCAGTGCACTCGCATTTTCGCGACGAGACCGCCGCAGCGGTCGCAATGCAGGGTGCCTGGGGTGCGGGGGCGTCCGCGGGTGCGGTGCTCAGTCGTCATCGTCGAGGATGCGGGCGCGGACGGGTTTGTATGCGTCGGCGAAGTTGACGATGTTCTCGCCGGAGGCGATTGCTCGTTCTTGGCGTTGGCTCTTGGCGTTCGCTGCGGTGAAGGTGACGAGCTCGTTCGCCTCAACGTTGAAGATGTCGCAGAGAGCGGTCAGGACTTTGAAGGAGATCCGCTCGGGATCCTGGGCGACGAGTCGATAGATCTGCGACTCCGAGAGGGTGATGCCGCGTTCTCGGAGCGGGGCGACGAGTTCTCGGCTGTTCTTCATGCCGTGGCGCGCCATGAGCTCGCGTGCGCGCCAGCGGTACTCGATTTCTCGTTTCATGTTTTTTCCTCCCACGGGGTGCTGTTGGTGGTCGCGTTGATCGTGCGCTCGAGGACGCGGTTCAACGCCCGGGTTTGGTAGTCGCTGGAGACTGCCGTGTAAATGGATGTGGTCGACGCATGGAGGTGGCCAACTTGTTGTTGGACGAACGTGTGCTCGAAGCCATAGAACTCGAACAGGTGGGTGACGTAGGACCGGCGAAGGGAATGCATGTCCAGGCCGGCCGGGAAGCCCAGCTCGTTGACGTAGGCGCGGAAGCGTCGACGCAGATTCGACTTCGGCACGACGAGGCCCTGGCTGGTGGGGAAGAGGTCGGTCGGTTGAGCGGCAAGGTGAGGCAGCCCAGTGCGAATCCACCGGTGAACGGCCTCAGGCGACCACTCGAACACGGTGAGAACGGAGCGGCGCTTGGGCGCAGACCCCTTCTGGGCCTTCCCGTAACGGACGTGGAGGACACCGAAGTCGCCGAACTGGGGCGAGTGCGGGTTGCGGGAGAAATCGACCAGCTGCAGGTGGGTCACCTCGTTGGCGCGAAGTCCCCAGGCGTAGGCGGTCTTGAACGCGATGGCATCGCGGTAGGCGGCGATGGCGCCCTTGCGACCCGAATTGATGACACGCTCGACCTCGACGTCGGCGAGATCGAAGAAGTCCTGCAGCTCACGACGCGAAAACGGTCGTTTCGTCGCCTGCTGTTCATTCTGTTGCGTGTGGGTGGCCCGGTTGAAGTCGGTGATGATCTGAGTGACCGGCCGGCCAAACGAACGTCCGCAGACTTCGCTCCAGTCGTAGGCCGGATCGGTGAGGAAGTCGCAAAATAGTTTGAGGTTGGTTTGATACGCCCGGACGGTGGCCTGGGACAGGTTTGATACCGAGCGCGTGTAGGCGAAGTAGTCCTCGACGTCCGCGAACGTCCATTCCCACGGGAAGTGCCCGGTGAAGTCCGCGAACCGACGGATCGTTCGTTCGCGGCCAGAAATGGTCTCGTGCCGGAAATTGCGGGAGAGCTGTTGGCGGCGCCAGCTGTCGACCATGTCGGTGAAAATGGCATCCGGGCTGGTCGCCTCGGGGCGCAGAGGCAGATGGGTTACTCGGCCCGATGCAACGCTCATAAGCCCCCTCAACCTGTCTGCAAATTATGCTCTTCGGATGCAAAACATGCAAAGCACGCGGCGTGAAACCGCGGAAATACGGGGATCCCGAGAGGATATGCGCCGCGAAATTCCCCACGTTGAAGCGGAGCGCTCAGACCTTGACCAGTGCAGATATAGCGTCCCGCATCCCAGAGAAACAGCGGAAGTTCCTCACGCGGCTGGCGCCGCGCCGGATAAATACCAGGGGAGTCCTAATCTGCAATTCCTGCAATAGATGCATTACAAAACTGACATAATCGACATTATCGGTCATATTGAGTGTTATTTTGCCTGTGGTATTACCCGTTGATACACTAGTGATTCTTGCTATCGGGTGTGTGATGCGGAAGAATTGCGGGTATGAGCATCCCTGTCTCCGCTGCGCAGCCGGGTTATCGCGCGTACGAGGACTCTGTGCGGCTGGATACCGGCGGGATTGTCACGGGTCTCCGCGAGCTCCTCGGTGCCCAGCTCGTCGCCTATCTGGGCCGGGTGTCGAACACGCGCTCTGTGCGTGAATGGGCGGACGGTTCCCGGGCACCTGGCGCGGACGTCGTCCAGCGGTTGCGTACCTCTTTTTATGTGGCTGGCATTTTGAGTGAACGAGAGAGCGCGACGATTGTCCAGGCGTGGTTCCAAGGGATGAATCCGGAGTTGGGTGACAAGTCTCCCGCGGCCTTGTTGCGTGGTGAGCCGTTGGTTGTAGTCGGGCCGGTCGTGGTCGCTGCGGCACGGTCGTTCATTGCTCACGGGTAGGTGCCGATGTCGACGCGGGTGCCTGGCGGGCTATTGGCCTTGTCTGATGATGAAGTCGGCCATGCCGGGCACGGTGAATGCGACGAAACCGCGTTCGGGCGTGTAGATGTGTCCGTTCCGTATCAAGTCTCGGCGATTGACGGAGAGGTCCGTAGTGCGTTTCTTCCGCAAACGGGTCACGAGTTCGGCCATTGATGAGGGGGCGTCGTTGTCGGTGGCCATTGCGGACATGAAGGCCCGCTGTGTCGGGGTGGCCCGCTCCCATCTCGATTGGTAGAGACCCTGCTCGACCTCAGTTCGCGCTGACTCGATGCCGATTTGGGCGTCTTGAAGAGTAATGGTGTCCGTGGCTCGCACGGCCCAGACATGGCTTCCACAGGCTTGGATGAAATAGGGGTATCCCCCGGTTGCTGTCACCGCTGCATCCAGGGCGTCAGGCTCCCAGTCGACTCCGTTGGCACGGGTCGGGGCGGTGAGGGCGTCAGAGGTTGCGGCGGTGTCGAGCAACCCGATCTGGCGATAGTCATAGAGGCGCTCTGCGTAGCTGGTTGCATCGGCGAGCACGGCAGGCAGGGACGGCAACCCTGCTCCAACGAAGACGACGGGGACGGGGAAGACGTCTTGGCCGAGATTGTGCAGGGCCACGTTGAGAGCAGCGAGGTCCTCGAATGAGGCTTCCTGGAGTTCATCGACGGCCAGCAAAATGACCGTGTTGGCCTCACGCGCAGCAAGGCCAATGGTTTCTAAGAGCTCCTGGAGATCGACGGCGAGATCGCCGCTATCAGCCACGCCAGGCTCAGGTTCGACGTCGACAGTGAAGGAGTAGGTCCCTGACGGGTCGACACGCACTTGGAAGGAACGCAGCACGCTGGCGGCCTTGGACCAGAGCGCTTTTGCGCGGTCAGAGCTTGAGAGGATTCGTCGAAGTGCGAGGTGGAGTTCCTTGGCCAACGCGACGGCCAGCGGCTTACTGCTCGAGGCTTCGACCTTCACAAAAACCAGCTTGAGTTCGGCTGCATCGCGTCCGAGCTGGTTGAGCAAGACGGTCTTCCCCACTCCGCGGAGCCCAGAGAGGATCCAGGGTCGTTCCCCCTCCCCCGTTTCCCGCGCCTGGTAGAGCCGGTTACGGAATTCACGGAGTAGATCCGACCGGCCGGCAAGGACCGGTGGCACCCGTCCCGCGCCGGGCTTGAACGGGTTCGTCGCAAGTTCCATAACTAAAACAATATAGCCTCGAGTAAACGAATCGTTTACTCGGTCATAGAAGGCCTTATAAAATGGCGCACGGGCGAGAAAAACGCTTCGGGAAACTCGGCGGAATCCGCCAATGGGTCGAGTCCTTCTTCGACACCCTTAAAGGAAAACTCACCCTCGAGGACCACGGTGGACGCACCATCCCCGGCGTCTACTCTCGCGTTGCCGGTCGCCTCCTCGCCCTTGCCGCAGGAATCTGGCACAACTGGCTCCTCGGAACCCCAACAAGCGATGCCTCACCGCATACGACCAGATCTTTCGAGGGAGAGAAACGATGAACGGCGCCGTCTTTGCGTAGGTCACGAGAAGGCCTGCAGCGGGCCGGTTCCGAGCTGTAGTCGGCGAGTATTCCGCCGATCGTGACCGCTGATCTGACCGAGAATCGATGTCACCTGTGAGTGCCGGCGAGGGTATGAATGCGTCAGGGCCGACCTCGTGTGAGGCCGGCCCTGATGCCGTTCGATGCTGCAGCGGTTATGGGATTATTTGGTGAGCGGTGCGAGTTTCGGGTCGTTCGCGTAGGCCTCTGCTGCGTTGGCCTTGGTCACGATGACGGGCGGGAGCAGGTAGGCGGGAACGACCTTCTTTCCGTTGTCGTAGGACTTGGTGTCGTTGACCTCGGGGGTTTCGCCCTTCTGGAGCTTCTGGGCCATGGTGATCGCTTGGGTGACGAGCACGCGAGTGTCCTTGTTGATTGTTGAGTACTGTTCGCCCGCCATGATCGACTTGACTGACTCCGCTTCAGAGTCCTGACCCGTGACCACAGGAATGGGCTTACCGGAGGACTTCACCGAGGTGATGATTGCCCGTGCGAGCGTGTCGTTGGGTGAGAGAACTCCATCGATCGTCTTGGTTCCGTAGGTGCTGGTCAGGAGCGAGTCCATCCGGCTCTGCGCGTTCTCGGCCTTCCAAGCCGCAGTCGCCGTCTGCTTGATGTCGACCTGGCCCGAGCCGACGACGAGGGTGCCGTCATCGATCTTCGGCTGGAGGACGCTCATCGCGCCCTTGAAGAAGACTGCTGAGTTGGCGTCGTCGGAGGAGCCTGAGAACAGTTCGATGTTGTACGGGCCGCTCGCCTTTTTGGCCTTGAGCCCATCGAGCAGTGCCTGGCCCTGGAGGGCGCCCACCTTGAAGTTGTCGTAGGCGACGTAGTAGTCCACGTCGGTGGTGTTCAGGATGAGCCGGTCGTAGGCGATCACGATCGCGCCGGCGTCGTGGGCTGCCTTGACCTGGGTGCTGAGCTGGCCGCCGTCGGCCGCGCCGATGATGATCACCTTGGCGCCCTTGGTGACCATCGCGGAGATCTGGTCTTGCTGGTCCTTGACCGTGGTGGACGCGCCCGCATACTGCACGTCCCCTGTGAAGCCCGCAGACTTGAGACCGTCTTCGAAGAGTCCGCCAGCGAGGACCCAGTTCTCCGACGTCTTTGACGGAAGGGCGACTCCGATCAACGAGTCAGCGGCGAAGCCGGCCGCTGCAGCCGTCGATCCGCTGCTCGTGTCGCTCCGGGTGGAACACCCGGAGAGTGCCATCAGTGCCACCGCGGCTATTGCTGTGGTCGCGAGGAGTTTTTTCATGTGTGTTTCGCTTTCTTCTCAGTAGTGTTGGGCAGGGTGGTGAAGGTGTGGGGAGAGGGCGCGGCCGAGGTCACGACGACAGGGTCGCCGTGGGCCTCGCGGTGTCTGGTGTTCCAGATCCGGGCACAACGAGGGGTGGTTCGGGCGGGAACTCATTTGTCTTGCGGTTGCGGGTGAGGAGTCCAATGATTGATGGTCGGCCTTGGCTCTTGTTCAAGACGTCCACTCCCACTGCGACCAGGAGTACGAGGCCCTTGATGATCTGTACGCGGTCCGCGCCGACACCAAGCAGTTGCAGGCCGTTGTTAAGCACAGCCATCACGAGCCCACCGACGATGGAACCGGTCACGGTGCCGATGCCGCCGGACACGGCGGCGCCTCCGATGAAGACCGCGGCGATCGCGTCGAGTTCCCAGCTGAGGCCGTCCTGTGGACCCGAGGCGACCGAGCGGGCTACGAAGATCATCCCGGCCAGGGCCGCGAGGATCGACATGTTCATCATGACGAGAAAGTTGACCCGGCGGGACTTGACGCCGGAGAGTTCGGCCGCGAGCTTGTTTCCGCCGACGGCGTAGATGTGGCGTCCGAAGATCGTGTTCTTCGTCACGAAGGCGTAGAACAACACGAGTACTCCGAGGATGATTCCTGAAACGGGGAAGCTCGTTCCGGTGCGCCCACCCGCGAACAGTACCGTCGCATATACGACGACGCTGCTGAGGAGTACGACCTTTACCGCGCTCACCCAGAGTGGGGCGGGGCTAGAGCCCATGATCCGCTGCACCTTTCGGCTGCGCCACTCAGACATGACCACGGCGATCACGACGATCAGTCCGAGCAGAAGCGTGAGGTTGTTGTACCCCGTGTACGGGCCCACCTCCGGGAGATATCCGGCACCGATGACGGTGAAGCCTTCTGGGACGGGGACCGTGTTCGCGTTGCCGATGAGTTGGTTACCGCCTCGGAATATGAGCATCCCGGCGAGGGTGACGATGAAGGCCGGCACGCCGATATAGGCAACCCAGAAACCTTGCCACGCCCCAATTAGGGCACCAACGACGAGGCCGAACACGATGGCAACCGGCCAAGGGAAGTGCCAGTCCTGCATTGAGGTCGCCACGACGATGCCGGCGAAAGCCGCAACGGACCCGACAGAGAGGTCAATGTGGCCCGCGATGATGACCATCACCATGCCGATCGCGAGGATCAGGATGTAGGAATACTGGCTAACGAGGTTGATCAGGTTGCCCGAAGACAGTGTCAGGCCGTGCGTCAGGTATTGGAACAGCACGATGATCGCGATCAGGCTGAACAGGATCCCGAACTGGCGCAGACTGGACCTGCCGCCGCCGAACATTCTCCGCAGGTCGCGGATCCCGCCGCTCGTGTTCTTTTCGGTATTCAACTGCTGGCTCATTTGCTGTAGGCCTTCTTTCGGGCGCTGGTCATGCTCTTCATCAGGGTTTCGGGGTCGGCCTCCGCCGCGAGGATGCAATTGGTGATTGCTCCCTCGAAGACCGTGTAAATGCGGTCGGCGAGGCCCAGCAGCTCGGGCAGCTCCGAGGAGATGAGCACCACTCCCTTACCCTGGGAGGCCAGTTTCTGGATGATGCCGTAAATCTCGTACTTCGCGCCGACATCGATGCCCCGGGTCGGCTCGTCGAGGATCAAAAGGTCCGGATCGGTGAACATCCACTTAGCCAGCACGACTTTCTGCTGGTTGCCGCCCGAGAGCTTGTTCACACCCGCGTCCACGCTCGACGTTTTGATTCGTAGGCTCGTGCGGAAGCTTTCCGCGATTGCGTATTCCTTCTCGTCGTTGACAACAGGCCCGCGGGAGATCTTAGACAGCTTCGCGGACACGATCGACCGTTTCACGTCATCGAGCAGGTTCAAACCCAACGCCTTGCGATCCTCACTCACGTAGGCAAGACCGTGGTCAATGGCATCCGAAACGCTGCGGAGCTCGATTTCCACGCCGTCCTTGAATAGGCGACCTGACAAGTAGTTGCCGTAGGAGCGGCCGAAGATACTCATCGCAAGCTCCGTTCGCCCAGCACCCATCAGGCCGGCAATGCCGACAATCTCGCCCCGGCGAACAGTAAGGCTCGAGTTCTTCACGACCATCCGCTCGGGTACCTGCGGGTGTTGCACATTCCAGTCGCGTACCTCGAAGAACACCTCGCCAATGTCGGGGGTGTGCTCCGGGAACCGGCTTTCGAGGCTCCGGCCGACCATGCCACGAATGATTCGGTCCTCGTTGACGCCGTCGTTGACGACGTCGAGTGTTTCGATGGTCTTGCCGTCGCGAATGATGGTGATGGAATCGGCGACCTGCTCGATCTCGTTCAGCTTGTGCGAGATCATGATGGAACTGATGCCCTTGCCTTTGAGCCCCCGAATCAAGTCAAGCAGATGCTGAGAGTCCGCTTCGTTGAGGGCCGCCGTCGGCTCGTCCAGAATCAGGACCTTAACCGACTTGTTGAGCGCCTTGGCGATCTCAACCAATTGTTGTTTACCTACGCCGATGTTCTTGATCAGGGTGTCAGGGTCATCGCGCAGGCCGACCCGGGCAAGGAGCTCCAGAGCGGTCTTCTTGGCCTTGATCCAGTCGATGGCGCCCCATCTGGTGGGCTCATTGCCGAGGAAGATGTTCTCGGTGATCGAGAGTTCAGGGATGAGCGCGAGTTCCTGGTGGATAATCGCGATGCCAGCCGCCTCGCTGGAGCGAATGTCCTTGAAATGGACGTCCTTCCCCTGGAACACGATGTCTCCGCTGTAGGTGCCATACGGGTAAACGCCCGAGAGCACCTTCATCAGGGTCGACTTGCCCGCCCCGTTCTCACCGCAGATCGCATGGATCTCCCCCGCCGTCACCGTGAGCGACACATCGGACAACGCCTTAACCCCGGGAAACTCTTTCGTAATCGAGCGCATCTCCAGGATGACGGGCTCGCGCGCCGCACGCCGTTCAATGGACATTATTGTGCTCCTTGATTCAGGTGATCCTGATGACGTCCGGCGTTGGACGTGATCGACGAGTGAGACGGCACCGGGCAGCGTCACGCTCGGGCAGCCGCCGGGAGTCGAAAAAAAACGCTCCCGGCCGACAGGTCGGCGACCGCCGGAGCGGTCCCTACTGCACAAGTTGAAGGCGGCGCCAAGCGGTGGAGGGCCATTGGCGAGATAGCGCCCTCAGCCAGACAACGACCAAAATGATCTGCGCCGAAAGAGCCGGGACCCGCAGCACGCTCCGCACATTCACGACAAGCGGCACCTGTGCCCACAATTCGACTCCTTTGTCCTACAGTGCTGACGCAAAAAATGGGTAACAGAAAAAATCGCCGTCCCCGTGCCGGCAGCAAAAGAAGCCGACCGGTATATCGGTTGGTTCTTGCGTCGTCACTTCAAGTGTGAACGGTCACACCAACCGTGATCACCATACTCCCCGCACTGCATCGCCTGTCACGCCAGGATTGAAACGGATTGTCTCGTTTTGATAACCGTTTTGAAAACCGCAACGGGACGCGCGCTTCAGAACGAGGGCGATCCGGTTCAGCCCCGCTGGATGAGTGACGGGATGACTCGCTTCCGGAATTCGGACTGATCGTTGCCAGAAAGATTGCTCACCTAGCGCAATGCCACGGCAAACCAGTTCCGCGAAATCTTGGCGCACAGTCGAACGAAGCCGACAACAAAACGACGACATGAAACCCGGGCCGGTTCAGTTCGACTACCTCAAACCTTCTACAACGGCCTCCTCCGCCACTTGAAACTCGGACACGTCACGTCAATCGAACACGAATCATGCTTTGACAGAGCCCCTCCCTTGCCGAATTTGAGACCAGCCTGGGAATCTCGGCTATAGAGCTCGTCAGCCGGGTGTCCAAACGCCTCGCCTCGGATATTTCATCCACGTCCAAGAGCCGAAACGACCCCGCACGGCGAGCCCGGCAGGAAGTCCCGCTCGGATTCGTTCGGGCAAAGTTGGGTGTCGGCGTCGCCGGGGCTCGGTGACCCGGCACTTATCGCTGCAGAGGCGTTCGGTGGACTTCTCGTTCCCATCGGGGGCTGGCGGCAGCGGAATTGTCTTGATCTAGTTCTCAAAGAGTTGGCGCGGCTGGAAGAAGTTGGTTGCGACGCTCGTCGGTTCGACTGCCACGACGCTCATCATCCTCCTTAGAGCGATTGGAAGCCATGGAGTCATATGCGGACAAGCGCTCTTCGGCGCCCCGGTCGCTGTCGGCGAGTAGCCCTTGGCGGTACTGATAGTCCGGGCAGGTATTAACCACTTCTTCTGGGTAGTTGGTACTGCGTCCGGGTCTGCGGTCTCCTGATCGAAGTGGTGGCACGTCGGTGTCGCCGTTTCGAACTAGAACCGGGCCAGTGTGAGCAACTACCGAAACCATGGAGCTCCTCTTTGAAGGGCGCAGCTACAACGACATCGTCGAGGCAGCGGGGTGTTCGCGGCGGGACGTATCAGTGGTCAAAAAGACCGTCGCCCCGAGAGACCTCACGGCTGCGCTTGCGGAGCCAACGACCGAATCCGCCGTTCAGGCGATGTTCCCGGACGAACGCCAACGCATGTTCGACGAGTATGAACCACCTGACTTCAAAGCAGTACTGCGGTCGATGAAAGCCAACCGGAACGTCACGTTGCAGCAGGCCTGGTGGAAGTACGTCGGCGTTGGCGGGTTGGGGAAGACATGCGGCTACTCGCAGTACTGCCATCTCATGGCGTGAGGCTAACGGTTGGGTCGCGGTGCCCGGGCCTGACGGTTGAGTGGGCTCGCTCGGGCGTGATCTGAGATTTCTGGTGGCGGGCAGGGTAGTGCGTCCGGCCTTTGCTGGCGGTGGGCCTCCTACTACGGTCAGACCGCCGTGCCGATCAAACCGCCGATCGCCCAGGTCACGCCGAGGGCGAGTAGGCCGCCGATGAGCACCCGGGCGATCGCGTGGCCGCGGGGACTGCCGCCGAGGTAGGAGCTCAGCCAGCCGGTGATCACAAGGGCAACCGTGACGGCGAGGAAAGTTGCGGGCAGGCGCCACGCCGGCGGTGGCAGCAGCACCGCGAGCAGCGGCAGGATCGCGCCGACGGTGAACGCGAGGGCGGAGGCGAACGCCGCATGCCACGGGTTGGAGAGTTCCTCGGTGCCGATGTGCAACTCGACCTCGAGATGCGCGGCGAGGGCATCGTGCGCGGTGAGCTCGTCGGCGACGCGCCGGGCCGTCTCCGCGCTGAGCCCCTTCGCTTGGTACATGTCCGCAAGCTCGGCGAGCTCTTGCTCTGGCACGTTGGCAAGCTCCCAGCGTTCCTTGGCGATCAGGGTGCGCTCGGTGTCGCGTTGGCTGCTCACCGAGACGTATTCGCCGAGGGCCATCGAGATCGCCCCAGCGAGCAGGCTCGCGACTCCGGCGATCAGGATCGCCGCGGAATCCGGGGTGGCCGCGGCCACGCCGACGACGAGTGCGGCGACGGAGACGATGCCGTCATTCGCGCCGAGCACACCGGCGCGCAGCCAGTTGAGCCGTTCGGCGTGGCCGGGGGCGTGCGGTTCGATGCCGTGGTCGAGTTCAGTCATGTCGAAAGTCAAGCAGCTTCTGGCCCGTTGCGCTATTTACGGAGTCGCCAGCCCGACCATCACGGGCACGCCCCGCGGGCGCACAAGCGGCGCAGCAGGGAAGGGGTCGGACCACACGGGGCGAGGTCGGGAAAAGCGGAGCACTCGTCTGTTGCTTATCGACCGCGTTCACTGCGCTGTCCTCGTTCCTCGTCGGCTCCGTGCACTCCCAGCGGTCTCAAAGCACAGACGCAGTCTCTGACGATCCTGGCCACATTCACTCCTCATTCTTCGTCAGTTAATCTGTCACACCTCTGGCATTAGTAATCAACGAGGTAGGCTGACCCCCATGATGACTGTGCATATCCTTTCCGCGGGAGACGGGTATGCGTACTACATCAGCGAGACTGCCAGCGGTGATGTGAAGCGCGAGGCGGGCCAGGAGCTGGGCGATTACTACACCATCGAGGGCAACCCTCCCGGCGTCTGGGTGGGTTCAGGATTGGCCGCCCTGGGCGTTTCCGGTGTTGTCACTGAGGAGCAGATGAAGGCCCTCTACGGTGAGGGTTTGCACCCGGATGCGGAGCAGATCATTGCCGCAGCCCAAGCTCAGGGTAAGACCGCTGCCGAGGCGATGGAGCTGGCCAAGCTGGGCCGCGCTTACTACTCGTACAAACAGGGAACCACCGACCTCCGCGAGCAGATCGAAACGGGCTACGCCGACTTCACCCGGATCAACCACCGCGAACCTAACGCCGAAGAACGCCGCGTTATCCGGGTGCGGGAGGGCGCGCAGGCGTTCCGCACGGCCAAGGGCCGGCAGCCAGCCGACAAGGAAGAGTTGGGCCGGTTCATCACCGCGGCCACCCGCCCCACGCAGCAGGCTGTTGCCGGATTCGACCTGGTCTTCTCCCCAGCTAAGAGCGTGTCAACGCTGTGGGCGCTGGGCGATAACGAGACCCGGAAGGCGATCGAGGAAGAGCATGAAGCCGCGATCAGTGACACCATCGGCTACCTCGAACGCGAAGCAATCGCCACCCGCGCCGGCACTAACGGCCTCGCCCAGATCGACGTTGAGGGCGGCCTAATCGCAACCCGGTTCCGCCACTACGATTCCCGGAACGGTGACCCGCAGCTGCACGATCACCTGGTGGTTGCGAACAAGGTCAAAGGCGTGGATGGGAAGTGGCGCACCATCGATTCCAAGCTGCTGCACCGTCAGGGGGTGGCCGCGTCGGAGTTCTACAACCAACGTGTGATGGACAGGGTTACCGACCGGTTGAACCTGGCAACCGAACTGCGCGAGGTCACCCCGGGCAAGCGGCCTGTGGTCGAAATCGCCGGGATCGATGAACGCCTCACTTCCGGTTTTTCGACCAGGTCGGTGGGGATCAAAGCCGCCATGACCAAGCTTGAATCCGAGTACCGCGAAACCCATGGCCGTACCCCGGACATGAAGGCTCGTATTGCCTTGGCTCAGCAGGCTACCTTGGACACTCGGCCGCAGAAGCTCCACGCCCGGGCACTGTCGGAGCTGCGGACGCTCTGGCGCGTGCAGGCCGGGGCACTGGTTGGCGACCGTGCCGTGGGCGGCATTCTCCGGGATGCCCAAGCACGCGCACGGGACGACAGCGCCTCCACGGTGCCGGCGCAAATCGTCACCGTCGCGCAGGCGGCGGCCCAGGTTGTGGAGACGGTGTCTGAGCATCATGCAGTGTGGGGACCGCACACGATCGAGGCCGAAACCCGCCGTTATGTCCAGGCGCAGCACAGCTGCGGCAACACTGTTGAGGGCACCGTCGAGGACATCACCCGGCACGCTCTGAACACCGATTCCATCACCGTCACCCCGCCGGCACCGCACGGCGCTTTCCAGCCCCTCACCCGGCGTGACGGCACGAGCATTTACGAGCACAAGGGCCGCCAGCTCCTCACGTCTCGGAGCATCCTGGCCGCTGAGGACACACTGCTGGACGCCGCGCGCACTCGCACGGCCTCGCCCGTATCCCGCGACGTGTTCGACCAGGTCGCCGCGAAGGACGGCCGGCACCTGGACGCTGGCCAGCGGGAACTTGCCCGGGTGTTCGCCACGAGCAGTGCGCGCCTGGTCGTGGGCTCTGGCCCTGCAGGTACGGGTAAGACAACGGCGCTGCGCGTAGCGGCCCGAGCAGTCGAAGCGCAGGGCGGGAAGGTGGTGGGCTTGGCCCCGTCCGCCACTGCGGCCGCGGTGATGAAAGACGCAATCGGAATCGACGCCAAGACGATTCACTCATTCACTTTCCAGAAAGGCAGCCTGGCCGAGCTGCTGCAGCAGACGGAACGCATCGAGGGTTTGGACCTGAACCCGGGCGACGTGATCGTGGTGGATGAGGCCGGCATGGCCGGCACCACCAACCTGGCCAAGGTGACCCGCATTGCCCAGCTGCACGGCGCACACGTGCGCCTCATCGGAGATGACCGCCAGCTTTCCGCGGTCGAGGCCGGTGGCGCGCTGCGACTCCTGGAGAACGAGGTCGGTTCCGTGAAGCTTGAGCAGCTGCACCGCTTCATCAACAAGGACGAAGCCGAGGCCACGAAGCTGCTGCGCGACCCGGCAACGACTGGCGATCCGTTCGCCTGGTACGTCACGAATGATCGTGTTACCGGCGGCAGCGTTGACCGGATGGCAGGGGAAGTGTTCGCGTCCTGGCAGTCGGATACCACAGCTGGTCTGCACTCGGTGATGCTCGCCCAGCAGAACAGCACCGTGGCCGAGCTGAATGCCCGCGCCCAGGCGTTTGGCATGAGTGAGGGAATCGTCACGGGCAAGCAATCAGCCCCGCTGCGCGACGGCCTGGCCGCCTACCAGGGCGACACGGTTGTGACCCGGGTGAACAACTCGCAGTTGAAGGTCAGCGGCGGCCGCGACATCATCAAGAACGGCGACCTGTGGACTGTGGTGAAGGCGCACCGAGACGGAACACTCACTGTCAGCAACCAGGGCACCGGGGGCACGATCACCCTGCCCAATGACTACGTGAACAGCGCCGTTGAGCTCGGCTATGCCTCGACCATTCACCGCGCCCAGGGTATGACCGCCGATATCGCGCACGTCCTGGCGGACAGCAGTACCAGCCGGGAACTCGTCTACGTTGGCCTGACCCGTGGCAAGCACGAAAACCGCCTGTATGTCGAGACCGCCGATGCCCAGCCGGTCAGTGACGTCCTGGCCCAGATCGCCGGCAACGCTGACGGTCTGCTCTCGGCCACCGAGACCATCCGCGCCGAGCAGGCCCGGGTGGATGACTTGGTGACTCTCATCGATCAGTACGGCGACGTGCACGAGCGCGCCGACGTGCTGCGCTTTACGAAGATCGCCAACCAGGGGCTGGGCGAAGGCCTGGCAACAACGCTGCGCGAGCAGGAGAGCTGGGGCGCGGTCGAGGCCGCGCTCCGCCACGCCGAGGCCGCCGGCCTGGACCCTGTCGACACGATCCGCCAGGCGTGGACGCAACGCGACATGGCCAACGCCCAGGACCCGGCGGCCGTGCTGGCCTCCCGGATCAGCGACAACACCGACCGCCACCGGGCCACCGTGTCCATCGACCAGGAGAGGGCCACCCCGGCGGTGCCGGAGTGGATCGCAGACCGACGCGCGATCGACTCCGAACACACCGCGCCCGAGTGGCGCGAACATTTGGCCGAACGCTACGACTACCTACACGTGCGCCTCGAGGAGCGCGGTGCAACAATCGCGGCCGAACAGCCCGCCTGGGCAAGCGGGCTGGGCGAGGTCCCCGCCGACACCGCCCGCCGGCAGCAGTGGACGGAACTTGCCGCCGAGGTGGACGTGTTCCGCACTCAGTACCGCATCGACCCCCAGGAAACCGCCGCGGTGCCGGCGGACTACCGGCAGCGCACCGTGGGCGCCGACCTGGCCCAACGGGTCACGGCCATGCACAAATCCCAGGTTCTCAGCTCACGTCCCGCCGCCACCGAGAACGACCGGCAGCGCGCCGCAGCAGCAGCCACAGCCGCCGCTCTCCGCGCCCGACAGGCCGCAACGGCACAAACGGGAACCACCGCTGTTAAACCCCTGCAGAAGCCCACCGCCGCTAAAACAACGGCTCAGAGGATGAAGGAGCAGCAGCAGAAGCGTGCGGCCGAACGGGTCGAGCAATTGCGCCGGCAGGGCGTCAACGTGAAGGTGCAGAAAGCGGGTGACCGAGACGATCGGCAGTCGGGGGCGGATCAGGCGCCCGCCCGGGATCAGGGCATCGAACGGTAGCACCTGGACACACGGAGGGGCACCCGCGGCGCGGGTACCCCTCCGTGTGTCACACCATCTGCGGGGCCTTCGTCTATAGGGGTGGCTTGTGAATTCGTCAAATATCCGACGCTAACGGTAGACGCGTGGGGGTATCGGCCGCGGTGCGGGTTGAGGCGGGACAGCGGAAATTTTGGGCTCTTTCGGAGCTGGGTATTGTCGTTTTCAGTTCATGATTGCATCAACGTCAGTTCCCGTCTGCGCAAGCTGGTTTGATCATGAAGCGGCCAACGGCTGATTCGTCCGGCCGGACTGTCGATGGTGAGGGCGGTGGTACTGCTCATTTCGGCGGCTTAGACTCAGCGCACGATGACGACCCCTTCTGATGAGCAGGTTGCCGACCCGGGGCAGGAATATGATTCGGATACCGTCGCGTTTCCTCGGCGAGGGAAAAAGCGTGGGTTTGGTCGGCTGTTGCGTGTGTTGGGTCCGGGGATCGTGACCGGCGCGGCTGATGATGACCCGTCAGGGATCGCGACGTATTCCCAGGCCGGCGCACAGTTCGGTTTCGGAACGTTGTGGTCGATTCTGTTGACGTTGCCGCTGATGATCGCTGTGCAAGAGGCGTGTATGCGGATCGGTGCGGTGACCGGGAAGGGTCTCGCCGCGATCATCCGTGACAGTTACCCGAAGAAAGTGCTGTACCCCATCGTTCTGCTGGTCACCGCGGCGAACACGTTCAACATCGGTTCGGATATCGGGGCGATGGCCGCCAGCGCGAACTTGCTCCTCCCGGGGGTGCCTTTCGTTGTTCTCGCGATCGGGTTCGTGGTGATCATCCTGGTGTTAGAAGTACTGGTCCCGTACCGCACGTACGTCAGGATTCTGAAATGGTTGGCGTTCGCGCTGTTTGCGTACCTAGCGACCGCGTTCCTGATCGCCGTGCCCTGGGCGGAGGCGGTGAAAGCGACCGTGATTCCGCATATCGAGTTCAACCAGCAGTTCCTCTTCGTTTTGGTCGCCATCTTCGGAACCACAATCTCTCCGTACCTGTTTTTCTGGCAGACCAGCAACGTTGTCGAAGACGAACGAATGCAACAACCCGCTTCCGCCGGGGAGGGCCCACCGCCCCTGACGAGAACATATTTGAGGAAGCTCCGGATTGATACGGTGCTCGGGATGTTCTTCTCGAACATTGTGGCCTGGTTCATCATCGTGGTCGGCGCGGTCGTCCTGAACCAGGGCGGTGTCACAAACATCGTTACCGCAGCTGATGCAGCCCAGGCGTTGGAACCTTTGGTGAAAAGCTTCCCGAACGCCGGATTACTTGCCAAACTAATTTTCGCTGTCGGGGTAATCGGGATCGGCCTGATGAGTATCCCAGTACTTGCCGGGTCTTCGTCGTACGCCATCACAGAGACGTTCAACTGGAAAGAGGGCTTATTTCGCAAATTCCGGCAAGCCCGCGCGTTCTACCTCGTGATCATTATCGGTACCCTGACCGGGCTGGTCCTGAACTTCGTGGGCTTTGACCCGGTCCAAGCCCTCGTACTCACAGCGGTTTTCAACGGGATCGTCGCCGTGCCGCTGATCTTCATCATCGCGAGGCTCACAAGCCGCACCGCGATCATGGGCAACTACGTCAACGGGCGATGGTCAAAAATCGGTCTTTGGTGCGCGTTCGCGATCATGGGCGCCGCCGCGATCGCACTACTCAGCTCCTACCTCTAGCAAGACGGCAGCAACGAGAAGATCTCCGGTAAAGGGTTGGGGCGATAGGAATAGAGTTCCCACAACAGATTCTCCTTGAGAGGGCAGTAACAGTGATGGATGTTGTGGTGGTGTACGAGTCCATTCACGGACGTACCCAGCAGGTCGCCGAAAGCATCGCTTCCGGCCTATCGCGTTTCGCTACCGTCAGGGTTCTCAGCGTCAATGACGCTGACCCGGACACGGTCGGCGAACCTGACCTCCTCGTTGTCGGGGCCCCTGATCACTGGTCAGGGCTGAGCCTGCCCGAAGCCCACGCCGACGACATCCGAGAAGCCCAAAACGCATCGGACCCTGCCGCGACAGTCCTACCGCCCGGGGCCATCAGTATGCGCGAGTGGTTCACTGAACTTCCTCCCACACCAACCCTGTTCGCCGTGTTCGAAACCCGAACCCGCCGCCACCTCTCTGTCTTCGAAGCGGACACTCAAATACAACACGTCCTGGACATCAACGGCTTCACCCCCGTCATGCCACCAGAAATATTCTTCCTCAGTACTGACGGGGAATTCGAGCCTGGAGAACTCAACCGCGCAAAAACCTGGGGAACCGCCCTGGCCACCACCACGTATCACCAGCACTCTGGTGGCCGGCTGGCCACCTAGACACCTTGCCCTGTGGGGGTTCCCCTCAACCAGAGGCAAAGCTGGTATGAACCGATCCCAACGAATTCGCGTCAACTTGAGGTACCAACGTTGAGTCGGAGGCTTTATGGGGACGTTTCGGGATCGCTGTGTCGCGATTCGCTGTTGTTGGGGACGTTTTCACCTACCGGAGTACCGTGGCGAGTGGTCGCGTCACGCTTGTGGGATGTGACTTTAGTCTCGTCGTCACGACGATCGGGAGAACATACTAGGGCTATGCCCATAGTTCGTCGAAAAGTTTCGTTCTGCAGATTCGGAATGGCCTATCCCAGAGTGCTTCGACCCTCCTGATGGACGCCGTCAACCAGGCACACCCCGCCATTTTCAGAGAGCGGTCTCCGGGCCCCTCGCAGGGCCCGGTACGGCGGGTGGCCCGCTGGGAAACCACAAGCACGACGGTGCGCGACGGGGCGGTCCGGTGAGTGTCGTTGCACACCGTGTACGCATCAGTCGCGCCTACGATGCGCGGGTCCGAGGGGACGGGACGAGAGTGCTGGTGGATCGTTTGTGGCCTCGCGGGTTGAGCAAGCAACGAGCGAATTTCGATGAGTGGCAGAAGGCTGTCGCGCCGTCTACGGCCCTCCGTCAGTGGTACGGGCACGACCCGAAGCTGTTCGCTGAGTTTTCAGCCCGATATCGTTCGGAGCTTGCGTACCCAGTGCAGGCCAAAGTTCTCTCTCATCTGTTCGCGGTCGCCCGGCACGGGAACCTGACTGTGCTCACCGCCTCGAAAAGCGTTGAGATCAGCGAGGCCGCCGTTCTGGTAGCGATCCTCAATGATGAGCGATCCCCGGCAAGGTTTGAGAAGGGAACGTCCTGATGCAGAAAGTATCGTTAATCGCTTTGGGCCGGCATCACTTGGATCAAGCCAAGCGTGCGTCAAGCGGACGGAGCGCGGAGACGGTGTTCGGCGGTCATGAACACCATTTGCGGCAAACCCTCATCGCTCTCCGGTCCGGGGAGTGTTTATCGGAGCATGAAAACCCGGGCGAAGCGACGGTACAGGTCCTCGTGGGCCGGGTGCTGTTACGGTCTGGGTCTGCCGAGTGGAACGGTTCCCCGGGGGATCTTCTGACAGTCCCGGATGCCCGACACGCCCTCGACGCGATCGAAGACAGCGTCATCGTCCTGACCGTTTGCACACCCCCGAACTTGGCGTCCACGCAAAAATCACGTATTAGCGGGCGGCTTGCCGTGGACTTTGTCGCGCCGGAAAGTTGGTCAAAATGCAACTCCTCGGTTACCGCTTCGCACCCCGCATCCGAAACGTAGACGAAACCCGTCTCTACACACCAACCCGCGCCCACGGCCTCACCACACTGGCACCGCTGATCGGCGGCCCGATCAATACCGCCACGATCATCCAGCACTGGGATGAGATCCTCCGACTCGCCGCGTCGATCAAAACAGGAACCGTTACCACGTTGGCTGATGATGCGAAAACTTGGTGCGTATCCTCGCCAGAACGGCCTCGCAACCGCACTCCTGTTAACGCCGACCGAAAACAGGGCCAGAAACGCCAACTGAAAATAGGGCCACCAACCATTATGGAAGGTGATCAAA